>NZ_JBHTWX010000027.1:35098-35908 GCF_042792155.1 Kitasatospora sp. NPDC056651
GTGCCGCTGGTTTGCAGGCCGGGGATGCCGTTGGTCTCGTGCCAGAGCTGGAAGGTCGCGCCGGCCAGCGGCTGCTGGGTCCCGGAGTCGACCTTCGTCACGCTGGTGGAGCCGGTCGGGGCGACGGTCTTGATGTCCTCGACGGTGACCGGAACGTTCTGTCCGTTGGTGTCGAGGACGACGGTCGTCACCGGTTGTGTGGGCAGGTCATAGCCGGGGGGTGCTGTGGTCTCCTGCCAGTAGTAGGTGCCGAGGGGGAGGTTGTTCGCGGAGCAGGTGCCGTTGGCGGGGGTGGTGCAGGGAGCGCCGACGGGGGTGTCGGGGTTGGTGCCGGTGGTCTGGAGGCCGGGGATGCCGTTGGTCTCGTGCCAGAGCTGGAAGGTCGCGCCGGCCAGCGGCTGCTGGGTCCCGGAGTCGATCTTCGTGACGCTGGTGGAGCCGGTCGGGACGACGGTCTTGATGTCTTCGACGGTGACGGGGACGTTCTGTCCGTTGGTGTCGAGGACGACCGTGGTGACCGGTTGTGTGGGCAGGTCGTAGCCGGGGGGTGCTGCGGTCTCCTGCCAGTAGTAGGTGCCCAGCGGCAGATCGGTGGCGGAGCAGACGCCCGTGTCAGGCGTGGTGCAGGGCGCGCCGACCGGGGTGTCCGGGTTGGCGCCGCTGGTCTGGAGGCCGGGGATGCCGTTGGTCTCGTGCCACAGCTGGAAGGTCGCGCCCGCCAGCGGCTGGTTCGTCGCGGAGTCGACCTTCGTCACACTGGTCGCCCCAGCCGGAACGACGGTCTGGCTGTCCTGGACGGTGACGGGGATG
>NZ_JBHTWX010000027.1:36008-67699 GCF_042792155.1 Kitasatospora sp. NPDC056651
TTCTGTCCGTTGGTGTCGAGGACGACGGTCGTGACCGGTTGCGCGGGCAGGTCGTAGCCGGGGGGAGCGGTGGTCTCCTGCCAGTAGTAGGTGCCGAGCGGGAGCCCGGTGGCCGAGCAGACGCCGTCGGCCGGGGTGACGCAGGGGGAGCCGACGGGGGTGTCGGGGTTGGCGCCGCTGGTCTGGAGACCGGGGACCCCGTTGGTCTCGTGCCACAGCTGGAACACGGCCCCGGCCAGCGGCTGGCCGCTGACGGAGTCGACCTTCGTCACGCTGGTGGAGCCGGTCGGGGCGACGGTCTGGCTGTCCTGGACGGTGACGGGGATGTTCTGTCCGTTGGTGTCGAGGACGACGGTCGTGACCGGTTGCGCGGGCAGGTCGTAGCCGGGGGGAGCGGTGGTCTCCTGCCAGTAGTAGGTGCCCAGCGGCAGGCCGTCCGCCGAGCAGACGCCGTTGGCCGGGGTGACGCAGGGCGAGCCGACCGGGGTGTCCGGGTTGGCGCCGCTGGTCTGGAGACCGGGGACCCCGTTGGTCTCGAACCAGAGCTGGAAGGTCGCGCCCGCCAGCGGCTGGCCGGTGACGGAGTCGACCTTCGTCACGCTGGTGGAGCCGGTGGGGGCGACGGTCTTGGTGTCCTCGACGGTGACCGCGACGTTCTGCCCGTTGGCGTCCAGTTCGACGGTGGTCACGTTGAGGTCCGGCAGGTCGTAGCCGTCCGGCGCGGAGACCTCCTGCCAGTAGTAGGTGCCCAGCGGCAGGCCGTCCGCCGAGCAGACGCCGTTGGCCGGGGTGGTGCACGGGGATCCGACCGGGGTGTCCGGGTTGGCCCCGGTGGTCTGGAGGCCGGGGATGCCGTTGGTCTCGTGCCACAGCTGGAAGACCGCGCCGGCCAGCGGCTGCCTGGTCCCCGAGTCGACCTTGGTGACGGTGGTGGAGGCCGTCGGGGCGACGGTCTTGGTGTCCTGGACGGTGACGGGGATGTTCTGGCCGTTGGTGTCGAGGACGACGGTGGTCACGTTGAGGTCGGGCAGGTCGTAGCCGGGGGGTGCTGCGGTCTCCTGCCAGTAGTAGGTGCCCAGCGGGAGGCCGCTCACGGAGCAGACGCCGTCGGCCCCGGTGGTGCACGGGGAGCCGACGGGGGTGTCCGGGTTGGGTCTGGTGGTCTGGAGGCCCGGGACGCCGTTGGTCTCCTGCCAGAGCTGGAAGGTGGCGCCGGCCAGTGGCTGCCCGGTCGCCGAGTCGACCTTGGTGACGCTGGTGGACCCGGTCTCGACGACCGGGCTCTTGACGTCGGGGACGGTGACCTGGACGTTCTGTCCGTCGGTGTCGAGCACAACGGTCGTCACCGCTGGGTCGGGCAGGTCGTAGCCGGGTGGTGCCGCGGTCTCCTGCCAGTAGTAGGTGCCCAGCGGGAGGCCGCTCACGGAGCAGACGCCGTCGGCCCCGGTGGTGCAGGGACCGCCCACCTCGGTGTCCGGGTCGGGTCTGGTGGTCTGGAGGCCGGGAACGCCGTTGGTCTCGTGCCACAGCTGGAAGGTCGCGCCCGCCAGCGGCTGGCCGGTGACGGAGTCGACCTTCGTCACGGTGGTCGAGGCGGTGGGGACCGAGGTGCCGCAGTCCGGGAGGTCGCCGTCGAAGGGGTAGGCGTGGAACTCGGAGCCGGTCATCCCCCCGCCGGAGTTCTGCACCAGCGAGCCGGTGGTGAAGAACCGTCCGTTGAAGCCGGGCATGCCCATGGTGGCGGTGCTGGCCGGGTTGCCCACCAGCACGCTGCCCTGGAACTGTCCCGATCCGATGAGGCTGACCGACGTCGCGGTGGGGAAGTTCCACAGCAGACGCTCGCGCAGTTGGTTCCAGGGGTCGGTGTCCTCCAGGCTGCCGCTGTAGGTGTTGATGACGCGGGGGCTGCCCACGAGGTTGACCAGGATCGTCGCGTTCGCGGGGATGCCGGCGAAGGCGATGCCCTGCTGGCCGCCGCCGTTGCCGGCGATGTCGAAGTCGACGTTGAAGACCTGGAGCGCGGAGGTGCCGTCCCCGGTGAACAGGGTCTGGTAGCCCTGGTTGACGGCGGTCCCGGTGGCGGGGCGCGGGGTGCCGATCCCGGCGTAGCACTCGCTCGCCGACTGGAGCTGGCCGCGCAGCGGCCGGTAGGCGGTCACGGCCTGCGGGTCCTGGATCACCGTTCCGGCGATGCTGCCCGTGACCGTGCCCGCGTGGCGGACGACGCCCCCTTCGGCCAGGAGTTGTTCCCCTCGGGCGATGGTGACGTTGCCGCCGGTGGTGAGGAAGTCCGCGCCGTCCGGCGGGGGGACGCGTGAACCGGCGCCGACGATGCCGATGTTGAAGACGGCGCTGGCACCGCTCTTGTTCATGTCGAAGTTCCCGAGGGTCACCACATGGCCCTCGGCCTCCGCGGCCGACTCCCTGACGTTGTAGTCGCCGCCGACGAAGATGTTCACACCGTCGTCACGGCCCGCGAAGGGGCCGTTGTTGACCGGTGGGAAGGTCGCCGGACAGTCCGCGCCGAGGCACGGACCGAGGCCGCCCGGAAGGCCGGCCGCGTGCGCGGCCGACGGTTCGATGAGCGACATTCCGAAGGGTACGAGTGTCAACGCCAGGGCGGTGGTCATCGCCCTGGCGAGTTTGCGTCTCCAGGTGACGGCGGTCACCCGGTTCTGACTGGACTTCACCTCAGTCCTCTCACCAAGCGAACACAAAACGAGCGTTCGAAGTCTCCGGGGCCGCGGAGCCGGGCGGCTGAGGCTCGCAGACGGTGTCGTTCGAACGCCGGGGCGAAGGCACCCGATCGGTTGCACGGGTGCCCGGCCGTGTTGCGCGCCCCGTCCACGCGGGGCACGGGTGCCGGTGAGAGGGCCGGGGTGCTACGGGTGCAGGGTCCCGGTGAGCTTGGCGCCGCCCTGCTTGTTGCTGCCGGTCAGGGTGCAGGTGTAGTCCCGCCAGCCCTGCTGGTAGTTGACCATCGCCGGGCCGAACTGCCGGCCGTAGTAGGTCTTCCCGTCGGCCTGACGGGCCTTGGCGGCGGCCTCGGCCTCCTTGCAGCCGTCGCGCATGGCCAGGGCGACCTGGATCTCGCCGGTCAGGCCGTCGGCCAGCTTGAGGTCGGCGATCACCTCGCCGTCGTGCTCGCCGGCGCAGGGGCGCTCCTCCGCCTTGGTGATCACCGGGCTCAGCTGCGGGTGGTCGAAGCACGCGCCGACCGGGAAGAAGGCGTACGGCGGCTGCGGCTTGGTCGGGGTGGGCGTCGGCGTGGGTGTCGGGGTCGGGGTGGCCGTGGGGGAGGGCGGGGGCGGCGCGGCGGCCGGTTTCCCGTCGTCCGGCCAGAGCACCGCGGTGGCCACCACCGCGAGCAGGACGACCAGCACGGCGGCGACGGTGAGGACCAGGCCGCGGGACGGACGGGAGGCGGCGGCTGCGGGCGGCGGCTGCTCGGAGGTCATGGCCACGAGAATGGCCCACCCGGCCCCCGCCCGGCAGGCGGTTGGCCGAAATCGCCCCGTACGGTACGGCCGGGACCGGCCCGGCCGTACGGAAGACCCCGCCGGGGGCGGCGGGGCGGGCTGACACAATGGGCCCATGTCCACCACACCCGCCACTCCCGGCACCACCGCCCTCGCCCCCGAGATCGCCGCCCGGCTCAAGCGCACCGAGGACGGGCTGATCCCGGCCATCGCCCAGCAGTACGACACCGGCGAGGTGCTGATGCTCGGCTGGATGGACGACGAGGCGCTGCACCGCACCCTCACCACCGGCCGCTGCACCTACTGGAGCCGCAGCCGCCGGGAGTACTGGGTGAAGGGGGACACCTCCGGCCACGTCCAGGCGGTCAAGTCGGTGGCGCTCGACTGCGACGGCGACACCCTGCTGGTCAAGGTCGACCAGACCGGCGCGGCCTGCCACACCGGCGACCGCACCTGCTTCGACGCCGACGTGCTCCCGCTCGCCTGACCCGCGAGAGCTTGCCCGACCCGCCGGAGCCCGGCTGGCCGCAAGGGCCCGCCTGACCCGCACGACCCCGTCCACGACTCCAGAACCCCGGAACTCCAGAAGGTGCCGCCCAGCATGGATCTCGAAGCCTTCCGCAAGCTCGCCGTCGACACCCGGGTCATCCCGGTCACCCGCAGGCTCCTCGCGGACGGCCTCACCCCGATCGGCCTCTACCGCAGCCTCGCCGAGGAACGCCCCGGCACCTTCCTGCTGGAGTCCGCCGAGCAGGGCCGCAGCTGGTCGCGCTACTCCTTCGTCGGGGTGCGCAGCGCCGCCGCGCTCACCGTCGGCCCGGACGGCGGGGCCCGCTGGCTCGGCGCCCCGCCGGTCGGCATCCCCACCGGCGGCGACCCGCTGGAGGTGCTGCGCGCCACCCTGGCGGCGCTGCACACCCCGCGCCGGGAGGACGACGGCCTGCCCCCGCTCACCGGCGGCCTGGTCGGCTACCTCGGCTACGACATCGTCCGCCGGCTGGAGAAGCTGCCCGACCTCAACCCGGACGACCTGGGCCTGCCCGAGCTGACCATGCTGCTCGCCACCGACCTCGCGGTGCTCGACCACACCGACGGCACCGTGCTGCTGATCGCCAACGCCGTCAACCACAACGACCTGGCCAGCGGCGTGGACGAGGCCTGGGCGGACGCGGTGGCCCGGCTGGACGCGATGGAGGCCGAGCTGGCCAAGCCGGTCGACCCGGGGCTGGCCACCTTCACCCCGGTCGGCCCCGGCGAGGTCCACTCGCCGTTCGGCGGCGAGCCGTACCGCGCCGCCGTGGAGGTGGTCAAGGAGCGGATCCGGGCCGGCGAGGCCTTCCAGGTGGTGCCCTCGCAGCGCTTCGAGGCGCCCTGCCCGGCCTCCGCGCTGGACGTCTACCGCGTGCTGCGCACCACCAACCCCAGCCCGTACATGTACCTGTTCCGCTTCCCCGGGCCGGACGGCGGCTCCGAGGGCGGCTTCGACGTGGTCGGCTCCAGCCCGGAGGCGCTGGTCAAGGTCACCGACGGCGAGGCGATGCTGCACCCGATCGCCGGCACCCGGCACCGCGGCGCCACCCCGCACGAGGACGCGGACCTGGCCGCCGAGCTGCTCGCCGACCCCAAGGAGCGGGCCGAGCACCTGATGCTGGTGGACCTCGGCCGCAACGACCTCGGCCGGGTCTGCGAGCCGGGCAGCGTCGAGGTGGTCGACTTCATGCAGATCGAGCGCTACAGCCACGTGATGCACATCGTGTCGACGGTGACCGGCCGGGTCGCCCCCGGGCGGACCGCCTTCGACGTGCTGACCGCCTGCTTCCCGGCCGGCACCCTCTCCGGCGCCCCCAAGCCGCGGGCGATGCGGATCATCGAGGAGTTGGAGCCCACCCGCCGAGGCCTGTACGGCGGCTGCGTCGGCTACCTGGACTTCGCCGGGGACTCGGACACCGCGATCGCGATCCGCACCGCGGTGCTGCGCGGGGGCACCGCGTACGTGCAGGCCGGCGCGGGCGTGGTCGCCGACTCCGACCCGCACGGCGAGGACACCGAGTGCCGCAACAAGGCGGCCGCCGTGCTGCGGGCCGTCGCCACCGCCAATACGCTGCGGACGCCGGAACTGTCCTGAGCCGTAGGGAGGCCGCCGGGATGCCCGAGGTGCCGTACGACGAGCTGCGCTGGGAGGTCGTGCGCGGCGCCGCCGGACAGCTCGGCGAGCAGCCGGCCGGCCACGGCCGGGTGCTGTCGGGAGTGGCGGTCGACTTCCCGGCGGCGTCCGGCGGCCCCACCCGGGACGGCGCGGCGGTGTTCGCCCCGGACCTGGCGGTGCTCTCCCGGGAGGCCGTCCGGGGCGGGCGGGGCCGGTTCGGCGCGGCCGGGGTCGAGGCGGTGCTGGAGGTGGCCCGGCCGGGCCTGGAGCCGGCGGCGAGGGCGTACGCGCACGGCGGCGTGCCGGTGTATCTGGTGGTCGACCCGGCGGCGGCGGTCTGCACCGTGCACACCGCGCCGTCGCCGGACGGGGTGTACCGGGAGGCCGAGCGGGTGCCGTTCGGCAACGACGTGTTCCTGCCGCTCGGCGGCCGGACGGTGGTGCTGCGCACGGACGAGTTCCCCACCCCGGGTTCGGACCCGGGTGTCAGCCGGGGGATAGTGGACGGGTGACCGCTGAGCAGACCCCCGCCCCCGCCACCTCCAGCCGCCGCACCCTCGGCGTGATGCTGCTGCTGACCGTGCTCAGCGCCGTGCTGGTGCTGACCGCGGCCGGGCGGACCTGGGCCGAGGGCCGGGCCGGCACCCTGGACGTGTCCGTCACCGGCGGCAAGATCTCCGAACTGCCCGGCGGGCTGGCCCTGGTGGGCCTCGCCGCGGCGGTCGCGGTGTTCGCGGTGCGCGGCGTCGGCCGGCTGGCGGTCGGCGCGCTGACCCTGCTGGCCGGGCTCGGCGCGGCCGCCGCCGCGGCGGCCGGGGCGGGCGACACCGCCGCGCTGGACGACGAGGCCGCCCGCAAGCTGGCGCTGACCGGCTCGGCGGCCACCGAGGTCTCGCACACCGGCTGGCCCTGGGTCGCGCTGGCGGGCGGGGTGCTGCTGGCCGTGGCCGGACTGCTCACCCTGCGCTACGGCCGGGGCTGGCCGGCCATGGGCAGCCGTTACGAGGCGCCGACCCGCAAGGCCCCGGCGAAGGCCGACACGCCCGGTGACCTGTGGAAGGCGCTGGACCGCGGCGAGGACCCGACGGCCGTCTGAACGGCGCGTGTGACGCGATAGACCCGCCACCCCCTTTGGGCCGCCGATGTGTGGCCCGGCACAATGGAACCGTCAAACCCGCCGGCGGCCCCGCAGGCCCGGCCGGGCCCCGAGAGCCAAGGAGCACCATTCAGATGGCAGCAGCAGCACACGGCCACACCCCCGCCGCCTGGACCGGCGTCATCATCTCCTTCGTCGGTTTCGGCGCCGCGGGCGTCGCGATGATCCTGCCGTCGGTGCTGTTCGTCTGGGTCAGCCTGGCGATCATCCTGCTCGGCGGTGTGGTCGGCAAGGCCATGTCGATGGCCGGCATGGGCCAGCAGCCGAGCCCCCACGTCTACAAGTCGGCCGAGGAGCAGCTCGCGGCCCGCGAGGCCCGCGCCGTCGTCGCCGCCTGACGACGGGCTCTTCGCACCACACGTTTGTCGTACATCGGAACGGCGGGCGCGCCACGCCCGCCGTTTCGTCGTGTCCGGGCCCGGCCCGGGCAGAATCGGGGCGTGAACGCCGTCCCCACCGCCTCCGCCCCGCCGCCCGTGCTGCGCCGGCTGAGCCCGCCGCTGACCGCGCTGGCGGCGGTGGCCGTCCCCACCGCGTACGTCGCCCTGGTGGACCCGAACGTCCCCGGGCACTACCCCGACTGCCCGTTCCTGACCGCCACCGGCTGGTGGTGCCCCGGCTGCGGGGGCCTGCGCTGCGTCCACGCGCTGGCCCGCGGGGACCTCACCGGGGCCCTGCACGACAACGCCGTCGTGGTGCTGCTGGCCGGGGTGCTGGGGGTGCTCTGGCTGCGCTGGGGCTGGGCCGCGCTGACCGGCGGGCCGCCGCCGAGGATCACCGTCGGGGCCCGGCGCTGGGTGCTGATCGCCCTGCTGGTGCTGGTGTTCACGGTGGTGCGCAACTCGCCGGTCGGGACGGGGCTGGCGCCGCCCCTGGTCTGACCGGAGAGCGCCCCCGGGCGCCGCGAGGACGCCCCGGGGCCCGGTGCAGAACCGGTGAACCCGCAGCTGAGGACCGCCGGAGCCGGCGTCCGGTCCGCGAGACGGGGGCGGAACCGGTGCGCCCCGCGCCCCCGGGTGCCGATACCATCGAAGAGCCGGTGGGCCGCTGCCCGCCGACTCGCGCCGACCGACTGGCAGAAAAGATGGGGGCTCCTGAGTGAGTGTGCTCGACTCGATCATCGAAGGGGTCCGCGAGGACCTCGCCGAGCGGCAGGCCCGGGTCTCCCTGGACGAGCTCAAGGCGCTGGCCGCCAGGGCTCCGGAGGCCAAGGACGGCGTCGCCGCCCTCAAGGGCGACGGGGTCCGGGTGATCTGCGAGGTGAAGCGCTCCAGCCCGTCCAAGGGCGCCCTGGCCTCGATCGCCGATCCGGCCGCCCTGGCGGTCGACTACGCGGCCGGCGGTGCCGCCGCGATCAGCGTGCTGACCGAGCAGCGCCGCTTCGGCGGCTCGCTGGCCGACCTGGACGCCGTCCGCGCCGCGGTGGACACCCCGCTGCTGCGCAAGGACTTCATCGTCACCGCCTACCAGCTGTGGGAGGCCCGTGCGCACGGCGCCGACCTCGCGCTGCTGATCGTCGCGGCCCTCGACCAGCCGGCCCTGGTGTCGCTGATCGAGCGTGCCGAGTCGATCGGCCTCACGCCGCTGGTCGAGGTGCACGACGAGGAGGAGATCAGGCGCGCGGTGGACGCCGGCGCCCGGATCATCGGCGTCAACGCCCGCAACCTCAAGACGCTCGAAGTGGACCGCAACACCTTCGAGAACGTCGCCCACGCCATCCCGGACAGCATCGTCAAGATCGCCGAGTCCGGTGTGCGCGGCCCGCTGGACGTGATCAACTACGCCAACCTCGGCGCCGACGCGGTGCTGGTCGGCGAGACCCTGGTGACCGGCAAGGACCCGCGTGCCGCGGTCGCCGACCTGGTCGCCGCCGGGGCCCACCCCGCCGTCCGGCACAAGGACTGACGCCGCCCGATGAAGATCGCCGCCCGACTCGCCCCCGGTTGCCGCCCGCGCGGCTGCCGCGCGCCCGCACGCCGGGTGCTGGGGCGTCGGGTGCGGTACGTCATCGGTTGCGAGCCCGGGCAGGTACCGGGGCGGCGATGGCGGGTGACGTCGGGCTGACCGGTCGAACGGCCGGGACAGCCGATCAGACGTCATCGTCGTCCATCTTCGTCAAGGGAAACCACACCATGTCCGAAAAGGACTACCTGCCCGGCGCCCAGGTGCCGGACGCGCGCGGCTACTTCGGCGCGTACGGCGGCCGCTTCATCCCCGAGGCGCTGGTCGCCGCGGTCGAGCAGGTCGCCGAGGAGTACGAGAAGGCCAAGGCCGACCCGGCGTTCGCCGCCGAGCTCGACGGGCTGCTCAAGGACTACACCGGGCGCCCGAGCCCGCTGACCGACGTGCACCGCTTCTCCGCCGAGGCGGGCGGGGCTCGCATCCTGCTCAAGCGCGAGGACCTCAACCACACCGGCTCGCACAAGATCAACAACGTGCTGGGCCAGGCGCTGCTCACCAGGCGGATGGGCAAGACCCGGATCATCGCCGAGACCGGTGCGGGCCAGCACGGCGTGGCCACCGCCACCGCCTGCGCGCTGTTCGGCTTCGACTGCACCATCTACATGGGCGAGGTCGACACCGAGCGCCAGGCGCTCAACGTCGCCCGGATGCGGATGCTCGGCGCCGAGGTGGTGGCCGTCAAGTCCGGCAGCCGGACGCTCAAGGACGCCATCAACGAGGCGTTCCGGGACTGGGTCGCCAACGTCGACTCCACCCACTACCTGTTCGGCACCGTGGCCGGGCCGCACCCCTTCCCGATGATGGTCCGGGACTTCCACCGGGTCATCGGCGTCGAGGCGCGTCAGCAGGTGCTGGACCGGACCGGGCGGCTGCCCGACGCGGTCGTGGCCTGCGTGGGCGGCGGCTCCAACGCGATGGGGATCTTCCACGAGTTCATCCCGGACGCGGGGGTGCGGCTGCTCGGCTGCGAGGCGGCCGGCGAGGGCGCCGAGACGCCCCGTCACGCGGCCACCCTGACCAAGGGGGACCCGGGGGTGCTGCACGGCTCCCGGACGTACGTCCTCCAGGACGAGGACGGGCAGACCATCGAGTCGCACTCGATCTCGGCCGGCCTGGACTACCCGGGCGTCGGGCCGGAGCACGCCTGGCTGAAGGACACCGGGCGGGCGGAGTACCGGCCGGTCACCGACGACGCCGCGATGCGGGCACTGCTGCTGCTGTCCCGCACCGAGGGCATCATCCCGGCCATCGAGAGCGCCCACGCGCTCGCCGGAGCGCTGGAGCTGGGCCGCGAGCTCGGACCGGAGGCGACCATCCTGGTCTCGCTGTCCGGGCGCGGGGACAAGGACATGCACACCGCGGCCGAGTACTTCGGGCTGTACGACGAGAAGGCCGGCTCGGGCGACAGCCCCGCCGAGGGGGGCGAGTGATCATGGCGAGCAAGCTCAGTGGTGTCCTGGCGGCGGCCAAGGCGCAGGACCGCGCCGCGCTGATCGGCTACCTGCCGGCCGGGTTCCCGACCGTGGACGGCGGCATCCGGGCCGTCAAGGCGCTGATCGAGGGCGGCTGCGACGTGGTCGAGGTCGGCCTGCCGCACTCCGACCCGGTGCTCGACGGGGCGGTCATCCAGACCGCCGACGACATCGCGCTGCGCGGCGGGGTGAAGATCAAGGACGTGCTGCGGACCGTCCAGGAGGTCTCCGCCGCGCACCCCGAGGCCGCGGTGCTGGTGATGACGTACTGGAACCCGGTCGACCGCTACGGGGTGGCCCGCTTCGCGGCCGACCTGGCGGCCGCGGGCGGGGCCGGCTGCATCCTGCCGGACCTGCCGGTGGAGGAGTCCGAGGAGTGGCGCAAGGCGGCGGACGAGCACGGGCTGGACACCGTGTTCGTGGTCGCCCCCAGCAGCAAGGACGCCCGGCTGGCGGAGGTCACGGCGGCGGGCAGCGGTTTCGTGTACGCGGCCGCCGTGATGGGCGTGACCGGGACCCGGTCGGCCGTCGGTTCGATGGCCGAGGACCTGGTCGCGCGGACCCGGGCCACCACGGACCTGCCGGTCTGCGTCGGGCTCGGGGTCTCGGACGCCGCGCAGGCGGCCGAGGTCGCGCGGTTCGCGGACGGGGTGATCGTGGGTTCGGCGTTCGTCAAGCGCATCCTGGCCGCGGGCGAGGACGAGGCGGCGGCGCTGGACGCGGTGCGGGACCTGGCCGGGGAGCTGGCCTCGGGCGTGCGCCGGCACTGACGCGACGCGCCCGACGACCCCCCGCTCCTCCGGGAGCGGGGGGTCGTCGGCGTTCGGGCCCGCCTTCGAAGCGAGGGGTGGACCCGAACGGGTGAACAAGGGGTGGGGACACGCATCAGCCGGGGTTGGGGACCGTTGAGCGGAGGGACGAGTGCACGGACGTGTGCGGGGGTGACGGGGGCGAGCGGGAAGGGGTGAGCCGGTGGCTGGTCTCCAGCGGGCCGTGCTGCTGCGGGCGGCGGCGGCCGGGGTGGCGCTCGGCTGCGCGGTCGGGGTGCACACCGAGGTGGGGCACGCCCTGGCCAAGCGGGGGGCCGAGCGGGCGGAGCGGGAGGCGGTGGCCTGCGCGGAGGCGGCCCGGCACCCCGAACTGTTCGAGGAAGGATGGTTGACGGGGTGTCGATGACGTACGGCCGTTCGGATCATCCGGGCAGAACGTCACTCATCCGGCTTCATTCCTGAATCCGGAGGAACCGCCCCTCCCCCCGCACGGTTCATCAGGGAGTGAACGAGTTTCCCGAGGGGGTTTCCCTGATGGCCGCGCAGCCCGGTGGCTCCGTGCCCACGCCCGCGGCGCGGCGTCCGGCGCCCGCCTGGAGCGGGTGGCTCGGCACCGCCGTCCGGCTCGGCCTCGCGGTGGTCTGGGGGTGGGCCGGACTGGCCAAGGTCTCCGATCCGGCGGAGGCCGCCCAGGCCGTCCGGGCCTACGAGATCCTGCCCGAGGCCCTGGTCAAACCGATCGGCTACGGCCTGCCGTTCCTGGAGCTGGCGCTCGCCCTGCTGCTGCTGGCCGGCCTCGGCGTCCGACTGGTGGCCGCGGTCTCCGCGCTGCTGCTGCTGGTCTTCATCGCCGGGATCTCCTCCGCCTGGGCCCGCGGCATCTCGATCGACTGCGGCTGCTTCGGCGGCGGCGGGCACGTCGACGAGTCCCGGACGGAGTACCTCCAGGAGATCCTGCGCGACACCGGATTCCTGGTGCTGGCCGGGTGGCTGCTGTGGCGGCCCCGCACCCGGCTGTCGGCCGACGGCTGGCTGGCGAGCTGACCCCCACACCCCCGCACCCGACGAAGGCTCCCCGACCGTGGATGTCAAGGCAATGAGCGAGAAGAACCGAGAAGGCAAGCGCACCGCCCGTGAGCGGATGCTGGAACAACGGGAGGCCGATGAGGTCTCCTCCCGGCGCAGGAAGAAGCTGATCGTCGGCGGCTCCGTGCTCGCGGTGATCGCCGCCGCGGTGATCACCGGCGTCGTGGTGCAGAACCAGCGCTCCAAGCCGGAGACCCCGGTCGCCGCCCCGGCCGGGACGATCGGCGACAAGAACCTGGTCATCCCGGTCGGCGCCGGCAACGCGCCCTCCGTCCTCACCGTCTACGAGGACCCGCGCTGCCCCGCCTGCGGCACCTTCGAGCGCGAGTTCTCCTCGACCATCGACCAGCTCGAGGACGCCGGGAAGGTCTTCACCAACTACCACATCGTGTCGTTCATCGACCGGGCCGTGCCGGGCAAGGGCTCCAGGACGGGCGCCAACGCGCTGGGCTGCGCCCAGGACGCCGGGCACTTCCGGGACCTCCACGACGTGCTCTACCGCAACCAGCCGGACGAGACCAACGACGCCTTCGGCGACAAGGCCGTGCTGCTGAACCTGGCCAAGCAGGTCAACGGCCTGGACACCCCCGAGTTCCAGTCCTGCGTCAAGGACAACAAGTTCGGCGGGTGGGTCTCCGCGGTGCAGCAGGACTTCGACAAGTCCAGCTTCAAGTCCACCCCGACGGTGCTGCTCAACGGCCAGCCGATCTACCCGAAGAACGCCGGCGAGGAGATCTCCCCGGCGAACCTGGTGAAGTGGGTGGACGCCGCGAACGAGGGCAAGCAGCTCGGCACGGCGGGCTCGCACGGGCAGGTACCGGCCCCCACCGGCACCGCTTCGGAGGCGAACAACCCCTCGCCGGCGGCCGGCTGAGCCCACCGCGCCGCGCCGCTCCCTCCCCGTCCGGAGGGGGCGGCGCCGTCCCGTTGTTCGGTTTCTGTGACCCCGGGGGTGTCCGACGGGGCCGTTGGACCCTGTAGCGTCGGAACTGCCATGGATATCGCCTACATTCCCAGCCCGTCGCGGGGCGTCCTGCACCTCGGACCGATCCCGCTGCGCGCCTACGCCTTCTGCATCATCCTCGGTGTCCTCGTCGCCGTCTGGCTCGGCAGCAGGCGCTGGGTCGCCCGGGGCGGTGCCAAGCACACCGTCGGCGACATCGCGGTGTGGGCCGTGCCGTTCGGTCTCGTCGGCGGCCGCCTCTACCACGTGATCACCGACGGCGGCCGACTGTACTTCGCCGACGGGAAGAACCCCTGGGACGCCCTCAAGATCTGGCAGGGCGGCCTCGGCATCTGGGGCGCGGTCGCGCTGGGCGCGGTCGGCGCCTGGATCGGCGCCCGCCGCCGCGGCGTGCCGCTGCCCGCGTACGCCGACGCCATCGCGCCGGGCATCGCGCTCGCGCAGGCGCTGGGCCGCTGGGGCAACTTCTTCAACCAGGAGCTGTACGGCCGGCCCACCACCCTGCCGTGGGGCCTGGAGATCGACAAGACGCTGCCCGACGGCGAGGTCCTGAAGGGCGTCTACCACCCGACCTTCCTGTACGAGTCGCTCTGGTGCGTCGGCGTCGCGCTGCTGGTGATGTGGGCGGACCGCCGGTTCAAGCTGGGCCACGGCCGGGTGTTCGCGCTGTACGTGGCCGCGTACACGGTCGGCCGGTTCTGGATCGAGTGGCTGCGGATCGACGACGCGCACGTCTACCTCGGCCTGCGGCTGAACGACTGGGTGTCCATCGCGGTGTTCCTCGGCGCGGTGGCGTACTTCGTGATCGTGGGCAGGAAGCGGCCCGGGCGCGAGGACCCGGCGAGCATCGATCCGGCCGCGCGGGCGGAGGACGCCGGGAGCGGCGACAAGGACGACGAGGGCGTGAAGCCGGCGAAGTCGGCCCGGGAGAAGGCCGACACGAAGGCCGACGAGAAGCCGGTGACGACCGCCAGGGCGGCCGGCGAGGACACCGAGAACCCGATCTGACCTGGGCCTTCCCCGACTGGGGCCACCCCTCGCGAAGCTTGCGAAGGGTGGCCCCAGTGGTGTTCGGACAGCCTTACTTTGCTGGAAATGCCCAGGTCAGGCGGGCTACGGTCAAGGCGGACGAACCGACTCAGGAGGGGAACGACGATGAGCGCGATCACTGTGGAGCCCGACACCGGACACCAGCCCCGGATACCCGCGGCCGACCACCACCGGGACGTCAACGGGGGCTGGCTGCGGCCGGCCGTGTTCGGGGCGGTGGACGGGCTGGTGTCCAACTTCGCCCTGATGACCGGCGTGGTCGGCGGCGCGGCGTCCAACGGGACGGTGATCCTCACCGGGCTGGCGGGCCTGGCGGCCGGCGCCTGCTCGATGGCGGCGGGGGAGTACACCTCGGTGGCCTCACAGCGGGAACTGGTGCAGGCCGAGATCGAGGTCGAGCGGCTGGAGCTGACCCGCAACCCGCACGGCGAGCTGGCCGAGCTGGCCCAGCTGTACGTCTCGCGCGGGGTGGACCCGGAGCTGGCCCACGAGGTGGCCCGGCAGCTGTCCACCGACCCGGAGCTGGCCCTGGAGGTGCACGCCCGCGAGGAGCTGGGCATCGACCCGACCGACCTGCCCTCGCCGCTGGTCGCGGCCGGCTCGTCGTTCCTGTGCTTCGCGCTCGGCGCGCTGCTGCCGCTGCTGCCGTACCTGCTGGGGGCGACCACGCTGCTGCCCGCCCTGCTGCTGGCCGCCGCCGGGCTGTTCTTCTGCGGCGTCGTGGTGGCCCGGGTGACGGCGCGCAGCTGGTGGTTCAGCGGGCTGCGGCAGCTGGTCCTGGGCGGTGCCGCGGCCGGCGTGACCTACCTGCTCGGCTGGGTGATCGGCGGGCACCTGGGATGAGCCGTACGTATGCATGATTATGCTGCTGAGTGCGTGACGTTTCACACATGAGGGCCCGGCGACGCCTGGCCTAGTCTCACCATTCGGGCCGCCCCGCCGCGGATTCGCATCCGCGGGCGGGCTCCCGGAATGGATTCGCAGGCGGCCATGATCGGCTCCCGCGACCGCCCGGTACCGCTCCTGTTTCGGGCCGCGGACGGTTGGGCACAATCGTCGGGACGCGCATTGCGGCGCGTCCTCTCGCACACCTCCTGACCTGCGCGGCATCCCGCCATCCGGACGGATATTCCGCTTCTCAGGGTCACGGGCATCATGTAACTTGCACCCACGCACCACCGCATCAGGGCCAGCGTCGTCCCTACTTGCACCAACTTGCCGAAAGACGACGACGGGAGAGCCGATGCTGTCCGCATCCACGCACTCCGCCAACGAGCCCCAGGCCGGCGCCACCCGCCGACCGTACGCGCTCGTGCCGGATGCCCGACCTGCTGCCCAGGGCCTGTACGACCCGCGGAACGAGCACGACGCCTGTGGCGTCGGTTTCGTCGCCACCCTGACCGGCATCGCCGACCACACCATCGTCGAGCAGGCGCTGAACGTCCTGCGCAACCTGGAGCACCGCGGCGCCACCGGCGCCGAGCCGGACTCCGGCGACGGCGCCGGCATCCTCACCCAGGTCCCGGACGCCTTCCTGCGCGGGAAGGTCTCCTTCGAGCTCCCGGCGGCCGGCTCCTACGCCGTCGGCATCGCCTTCCTGCCGGACGAGGACGCGGCGGACGCCACCGCCGTCGCGAAGATCGAGGCGATCGCGGCCGAGGAGGCGCTGACCGTCCTCGGCTGGCGCGACGTCCCGGTCACCCCCGACCTGCTTGGCGCCACCGCGCGCGGCGTGATGCCCCGCTTCCGGCAGCTCTTCCTGTCGCACGGCGAGAAGGCCGGCATCGAGCTGGACCGGATCGCCTTCGTGGTCCGCAAGCGTGCCGAGCGCGAGGCCGGGGTGTACTTCCCCTCGCTGTCCGCGCGCACCATCGTCTACAAGGGCATGCTGACCACCGGCCAGCTCGAACCCTTCTTCCCCGACCTGTCGGACCGCACCTACGCCTCCGCCGTCGGCCTGGTGCACTCGCGGTTCTCCACCAACACCTTCCCGAGCTGGCCGCTCGCCCACCCGTACCGCTTCGTCGCCCACAACGGCGAGATCAACACGGTCAAGGGCAACCGCAACTGGATGCGCGCCCGGGAGTCCCAGCTCGCCACCGACCTCATCCGGACCAACGAGAAGGGGCAGGGCCTGGAGCGGATCTTCCCGATCTGCACCCCGGACCACTCCGACTCCGCCTCCTTCGACGAGGTCCTGGAGCTGCTCCACCTCGGCGGCCGCTCGCTGCCGCACTCGGTGCTGATGATGATCCCGGAGGCGTGGGAGAACCACGCCACCATGAGCCCGGCCCGCCGCGCCTTCTACCAGTACCACTCCAACCTGATGGAGCCCTGGGACGGCCCGGCCTGCGTCACCTTCACCGACGGCACCCAGATCGGCGCCGTGCTCGACCGCAACGGCCTGCGCCCGGCCCGCTACTGGATCACCGAGGACGGCCTGGTCGTCCTCTCCTCCGAGGTCGGCGTGCTCGACATCGACCAGGAGAAGATCGCCAAGAAGGGCCGCCTCCAGCCCGGCCGGATGTTCCTGGTGGACACCGCCCAGGGCCGGATCGTCGAGGACGAGGAGATCAAGTCCGCCCTCGCCGCCGAGCACCCGTACGAGGAGTGGGTGGCCGGCGGGCAGATCCAGCTCGCCAAGCTGCCCGAGCGTGAGCACATCGCGCACACCCACGCCTCCGTCACCCGCCGTCAGCAGACCTTCGGGTACACCGAGGAGGAGCTGCGGGTCATCCTCGCGCCGATGGCGCGCACCGGCGGCGAGGCCCTCGGCTCGATGGGCACCGACTCGCCGATCGCCGCGCTGAGCGAGAAGCCGCGGCTGCTGTTCGACTACTTCGTGCAGCTCTTCGCACAGGTCACCAACCCGCCGCTGGACGCCATCCGCGAGGAGCTCGTCACCTCGCTGCTGTCCAACCTCGGCCCCGAGGGCAACCTGCTGGCCGCCGAGGCCGCCGCCTGCCGCTCGGTCGGCATCACCTTCCCGGTGATCGACAACGACGAGCTGGCCAAGCTCGTCCACATCAACGCCGACGGCGACCAGCCCGGCCTCAAGGCCGTCACCCTGTCCGGCCTCTACAAGGTGGCCGGCGGCGGCGAGGCCCTGGCCTCCCGGCTCGCCGCGATCGCCGCCGAGGCCGACGCCGCCATCGCCGACGGCGCCCGGATCATCGTGCTCTCCGACCGGCACTCCGACGCCGAGCACGCCCCGATCCCCTCGCTGCTGCTCACCTCGTCCGTCCACCACCACCTGATCCGCACCAAGCAGCGCACCCAGGTGTCCCTGCTGGTCGAGGCCGGCGACGTCCGCGAGGTGCACCACGTCGCGCTGCTGATCGGCTACGGCGCCGGCGCGGTCAACCCGTACCTGGCGATGGAGTCGGTCGAGGACCTGGTCGCCCAGGGCGTCTTCATCCAGGGCGTCGAGGCCGACAGGGCGATCAGGAACCTGATCAAGGCGCTCGGCAAGGGCGTGCTCAAGGTCATGTCCAAGATGGGCATCTCCACCGTGGCCTCCTACCGCGGCGCCCAGGTCTTCGAGGCCATCGGCCTCTCCCAGGACCTGGTCGACGGCTACTTCGCCGGCACCACCACCAAGCTCGGCGGCATCGGCCTGGACGAGATCGCCAGGGAGACCGCCGCCCGGCACGCCAAGGCCTACCCGGCCTCCGGCATCCCGGCCGCGCACCGCGCGCTGGAGATCGGCGGCGAGTACCAGTGGCGCCGCGAGGGCGAGCCCCACCTGTTCGACCCGGACACCGTCTTCCGCCTCCAGCACTCCACCCGCAACCGCCGGTACGACATCTTCAAGCAGTACACGGACCGGGTGAACGAGCAGTCCGAGCGCCTGATGACGCTGCGCGGCCTGTTCCAGCTGGACGGGCTCGGCCGCGAGCCGATCCCGGTCGACGAGGTCGAGCCGGTCTCCTCGATCGTCAAGCGCTTCTCCACCGGCGCCATGTCGTACGGCTCGATCTCGCGCGAGGCGCACGAGACCCTGGCCGTCGCGATGAACCGCCTCGGCGGCAAGTCCAACACCGGTGAGGGCGGCGAGGACCCGGACCGCCTGTACGACCCGGAGCGCCGCTCGGCCATCAAGCAGGTCGCCTCCGGCCGGTTCGGCGTCACCTCCGAGTACCTGGTCAACGCGGACGACATCCAGATCAAGATGGCCCAGGGCGCCAAGCCCGGCGAGGGCGGCCAGCTGCCCGGCCACAAGGTGTACCCCTGGGTCGCGAGCACCCGGCACTCCACCCCGGGTGTCGGCCTGATCTCGCCGCCGCCGCACCACGACATCTACTCGATCGAGGACCTGGCGCAGCTGATCCACGACCTCAAGAACGCCAACCCGGCGGCCCGCATCCACGTGAAGCTGGTCTCCGAGGTCGGCGTCGGCACGGTCGCCGCGGGCGTCTCCAAGGCGCACGCGGACGTCGTCCTGGTCTCCGGCCACGACGGCGGCACCGGCGCCTCGCCGCTGACCTCGCTCAAGCACGCCGGCGGCCCCTGGGAGCTCGGGCTCGCCGAGACCCAGCAGACGCTGCTGCTCAACGGGCTGCGCGACCGCATCGTGGTGCAGACCGACGGCCAGCTCAAGACCGGCCGCGACGTGGTGATCGCCGCACTGCTCGGCGCCGAGGAGTTCGGTTTCGCGACCGCCCCGCTGGTGGTCTCCGGCTGCATCATGATGCGCGTCTGCCACCTGGACACCTGCCCGGTCGGCGTCGCCACCCAGAACCCGGTGCTGCGCGAGCGGTTCTCCGGCAAGCCCGAGTTCGTGGTCAACTTCTTCGAGTTCATCGCCGAGGAGGTCCGGGAGATCCTGGCCTCGCTGGGCTTCCGCTCGATCGAGGAGGCCGTCGGCCGCGCCGAGCACATCGACGCCCGGTCCGCGATCGACCACTGGAAGGCCGCCGGTCTCGACCTCGCCCCGCTCTTCCACGTGCCGGCGCTGCCGGAGGGGGCGGCCCGCCACCGCACCACCGCCCAGGACCACGCGCTCGACAAGGCCCTGGACAACCGGCTGATCGAGCTCGCCGAGGACGCGCTGGAGCGCGGCGAGACCGTCCGGATCCAGCTGCCGATCCGCAACGTCAACCGCACCGTCGGCACCATGCTCGGCCACGAGGTGACCAAGCGGTACCGCGGCGAGGGCCTGCCGGAGGGGACCATCGACGTCACCTTCACCGGCTCCGCCGGGCAGTCCTTCGGCGCCTTCCTGCCGCGCGGCGTGACCCTGCGGCTGGAGGGCGACGCCAACGACTACGTCGGCAAGGGGCTCTCCGGCGGCGTGGTCGTCGTCCGCCCGGCCCGCGAGGCGGCGGCCATCGGCAACGACGCCCAGAACCACGTCATCGCCGGCAACACCATCGGCTACGGCGCCACCTCGGGCCGCGTCCACCTGCGCGGCAAGGCCGGCGAGCGCTTCGCCGTCCGCAACTCCGGCGCCACCCTCGTCGTCGAGGGCGTGGGCGACCACGGCCTGGAGTACATGACCGGCGGCCGGGTCGTCGTCCTCGGCGAGACCGGGCGCAACCTCGCGGCCGGCATGTCCGGCGGCATCGCGTACGTCCTGGACCTGCGCCCCGCCAACGTCAACGACGGCATGGTGGGCATCGAGGCCCCCACCGCCGCCGACCGCGACTGGCTGCGCGAGACCGTGCAGCAGCACTACGAGGAGACCGGCTCCACCGTCGCCGCCGAGCTCCTGGCGGACTGGGGCAGCGGGGTCTCCCGCTTCTCCAAGATCATGCCGACCGACTACAAGGCAGTGCTCGCCGCCAAGGACGCCGCTGAGCGCGATGGCCTCTCCGAGGCCGAGACCACTCGCAAGATGATGGAGGCGGCTAATGGCTGACCCCAAGGGCTTCCTGACCACGCCCAAGCAGCTGGCCGAGCGGCGCCCCGTGGACGTCCGCATCCGGGACTGGAACGAGGTCTACGTCGAGCGCGGCCTGCTGCCGATCATCACCAAGCAGGCCGGCCGCTGCATGGACTGCGGCATCCCCTTCTGCCACAACGGCTGCCCGCTCGGCAACCTCATCCCCGAGTGGAACGACCTCGCCTACCGGGACGACTTCACCGGCGCGATCGAGCGGCTGCACGCCACCAACAACTTCCCGGAGTTCACCGGCCGCCTGTGCCCGGCTCCGTGCGAGTCCGCGTGCGTCCTCGGCATCAACCAGGACGCGGTGACCATCAAGAACGTCGAGGTCACCATCATCGACAAGGCCTGGGACCGCGGCGGGGTCACCCCGCAGGTGCCCGAGCGGCTGTCCGGCAAGACCGTCGCCGTGGTCGGCTCCGGCCCGGCCGGCCTCGCCGCCGCCCAGCAGCTCACCCGGGCCGGGCACACCGTGGTGGTGTACGAGCGGGCCGACCGGATCGGCGGACTGCTGCGCTACGGCATCCCCGAGTTCAAGATGGAGAAGCGCCACATCAACCGCCGCGTCGAGCAGATGCGGGCGGAGGGCACCCGGTTCCGCACCGGCGTCCACGTCGGCGAGGACATCACCGGGCAGCAGCTGCGCGAGCGCTTCGACGCCGTGGTGGTCGCGGCCGGCGCCACCACCGCCCGCGACCTGCCGGTGCCCGGGCGCGAGCTCAAGGGCGTCTACCAGGCCATGGAGTACCTGCCGCTGGCCAACAAGGTGCAGGAGGGCGACTTCGTGGAGTCGCCGGTCAGCGCCAAGGGCAAGCACGTGGTCGTGATCGGCGGCGGCGACACCGGCGCGGACTGCGTCGGCACCGCCCACCGGCAGGGCGCGGCGTCCGTCACCCAGCTGGAGATCATGCCGCGGCCCGGCGAGGAGCGGCCCGGGAACCAGCCGTGGCCGACCATGCCGATGACGTACAAGGTCACCTCCGCGCACGAGGAGGGCGGCGAGCGGATCTACTCCGTCAGCACCACCCACTTCAGCGGCGACGAGGACGGCAACGTCCAGGAACTGCACCTGGTCGAGGTGGAGTTCAAGGACGGCCGGTTCGAGCGGGTGCCGGGTACCGAGCGGGCCGTCCCGGCCCAGCTGGTCACCCTGGCCATGGGCTTCACCGGCACCGACGTGAAGAACGGGCTGGTCGAACAGCTGGGAGCGGATCTCGACGCGCGCGGTAACATTGCCCGCGACGGCCGGTTCGCCACCAATGTCGATGGCGTGTACGTCTGCGGAGACGCCGGCCGGGGCCAGTCGCTGATCGTCTGGGCCATCGCGGAGGGCCGTTCGGCCGCCGCCGCGGTGGACAGGTATCTGGGCGGCAAGACCCCGCTTCCCGCCCCGATCCGGCCCACGGACCGCCCCCTGGTGGTCTGACGGACGGACGGTCCGACCGGCCCCCACCGAACCCCCGGCGCCGCATCGCCGGGAGCTCAACCCGCTGCCCCCGCCAGTGTCGCCGGGCCAACGCGGTCTCCTGGCGCCTGCCCTCTTCCCCGACCAGTTGGAGGGCGGGCGCCGTCGCGTCCTCTTCCAGGGGGCGCCATCGGTGCGGGACCGGAGAAGCCGCTTCCGGACCGGCGTCAACTCTCGGACAAACAACCGGGGTTGTCCGCCGCCCCGAGCGGTTCCCGATCGATGGGCTGTTGTTCGTCGGTGCCAGGTGGCAGACTGCCGCCGACGGCCGGGGGGCTGGTCTAGCGCGGAGGATGACGTCGATGGGCACGACTCAGGCAGGCGGGGGCGCCACCATACGGCGCCTGCAGCTCGGCACCCAGCTGCGCAAGCTCCGCGAGGCCAGAGGCGTCAGTCGGGAGGAGGCCGGGTACTCGATCCGGGCCTCCGAGTCCAAGATCAGCCGGATGGAGCTCGGCCGGGTCGGCTTCAAGGAGCGCGACGTCGCCGACCTGCTCACCCTGTACGGGGTCGAGGCCGAACACGAGCGCGCCGGCGTCCTCGGACTGCTGCGCGACGCCAACACCAGCTCCTGGTGGCACGAGTACGGCGACGTCCTGCCCGGCTGGTTCCAGAACTACCTGGGGCTGGAGGAGGCCGCGGCCGAGATCCGCAGCTACGAGGTCCAGTTCGTCCACGGGCTGCTCCAGACCGCCGATTACGCCCGGGCCGTGGTCACCGCCGGCTGCCACGCCGCCGGCGCGGAGGAGATCGACCGCCGGGTCGACGTCCGGCTCAAGCGGCAGGCGGTGCTGACCGGCGAGCGCGCGCCCCAGCTGGTCGCCGTGCTGGACGAGGCGGCGCTGCGCCGCCCCTGGGGCGGGCCCGACCAGATGCGCGGCCAGCTGGACCGGCTGCTGGAGCTCGGCGAGCTGCCCAACGTCCGGCTCCAGGTGCTGCCGCTGGGCAACGCCGGGCTGAGCGCGGAGAGCGGCGCCTTCACCGTCCTGGGCTTCGCCGAGGCCGAGTTGGCGGACGTGGTGTACCTGGAACAGTTCACCACCGCGCTCTACCTCGACAAGCCCGCGGAGGTGGCCGAGTACCGGCAGGCGATGGACGACCTGGTCGCCGACAGCCTGAATCCGGAGAAGACGCGCGATCTGTTGCACGAGGTACGCCAGGAGCTTTGATACGTCAGTACGATGAGTTCCCATCAGGTCGGTGTATGAGAGGGATCAGATGTCGTACTTCTCCGAGTTGGCGCTGCAGTACATCGACGGCGAGTGGCGCAGTGGCAGCGGCTCCTGGGACATCGTCGACGTCGACCCGTACACCGGGGACAAGCTCGCCGCCATCACCGTCGCCACCACCGCCGAGGTCGACCTCGCGTACCGCGCCGCCGAGCGCGCCCAGAAGGGGTGGGCCGCCACCAACCCGTACCAGCGGCGGGTGGTCTTCGAGCGCGCGCTGCGGCTGGTGGAGGAGCGCGAGCCGGAGATCGTCCAGGCGATCATGGCCGAGCTCGGCGGCACCGCGTTGAAGGCGGGCTTCGAGCTCTCCCTGGTCAAGGACGTCCTGCGGGACTGCCTGCACCAGTCGGTGGCCCCCGAGGGCCGGCTGCTCACCTCGCCCGCCCACGGCCGGGAGAACCGGCTCTACCGGCTGCCGGTCGGCGTCGTCGGCGTGATCAGCCCGTTCAACTTCCCGCTGTTCCTGGCGCTCAAGGCCGTCGCCCCGGCCCTCGCGCTCGGCAACGGCGTCGTCCTCAAGCCGCACCAGGAGACCCCGGTGGTCGGCGGCGGACTGATCGCCAAGATCTTCGAGGACGCGGGCCTGCCGCCCGGCCTGCTGAACGTGGTGATCACCGACATCGCCGAGATCGGCGACAGCTTCATCGAACACCCGGTGCCCAAGGTGATCTCCTTCACCGGCTCCGACCGGGTCGGCCGGCACGTCGCCACCGTCGCCGCCGGGCACTTCAAGCGGACCGTCCTGGAACTCGGCGGCAACAGCGCGCTGATCGTGCTGGACGACGCCGACGTGGACCACGCCGTGGACGCCGCGGTGTTCAGCCGCTTCGTCCACCAGGGACAGGTCTGCATGGCGGCCAACCGGGTGCTGGTGGACCGGGCCGTCGAGGCCGAGTTCACTGAGAAGTTCGTCGCCAAGGTGGCCTCGCTCACCATCGGCGACCCCAGGGACCCGGCCACCCACATCGGCCCGCTGATCAACCCCGTCCAGGCCGACTCCCTCAACGCCCAGGTCGACCAGGCGATCGCGGCCGGCGCCACCGCGCTGCTGCGCGGCCCCAAGGTCGGCAGCCTGATGGGCCCGGTGGTGCTCGGCGGCCTCGCGCAGGACGCGCCGATCCTGCGGAACGAACTCTTCGGCCCGGTGGTGCTGCTGGTGCCCTTCGACGGCGAGGACGAGGCCGTCCGGATCGCCAACGACACGCCGTTCGGGCTCAGCGGCGCGGTGCACACCGCGAACGTCGACCGCGGCGTGAAGGTCGCCCAGCGGATCGAGACCGGCATGATCCACGTCAACGGCGGCACCATCGCCGACGAGCCGGGCGTCCCCTTCGGCGGCGAGAAGAACTCCGGCGTCGGCCGCCTCAACGGCGAGGCCACGGTGGAGGCCTTCACCACCGTGAAGTGGATCTCCATCCAGCACGAGCGCGCGGTCTTCCCCTTCTGACCGGGGAGTCCTGAACGCGAGCCACAGGGCCTCCCGGCGCCGGCCGCCGGGAGGCCCTGTGGGGTCAGGCCGGGTAGCGGGCGAGACCGTCGGTGGCGAGATCGAAGTCGAACGGGGCCGGGATCGGGACCGCGTCGCCGAACTCGCCGCTCCACTTCCGGTGGTAGCCGCTTCTTCCACCGGACAAGCCGGAAGGCCGTCGCCGACGGGGCGACGGCCTTCCGGCGGGAGCGTCGGTCAGAAGACCGGCTGGCCGGCGCGGACGAGGCGCCAGGAGTCGGTGAAGAAGTCGGCGGGGTCGATGGTGCCCTTGGCCTTCACCCAGGCGATCATGGTGTTGCGGATCTCGTCGGAGTCCGACCAGACCACCTTCGCCTTGGCGACGTGCGGGAAGTTGCCGCCGCCGTTGGCACGGTAGTTGTTGACGGCGAGGACGAACTCGGCGGCCGGGTCGATCGGCTTGCCCTGGAAGGACAGGTTGACGATCCGCTGGCCCTTCGGCTGCGCGATGTCGATGTCGTAGCTCAGGCCGTAGACCGAGTCGTAGTTGTAGTCCGGGGTGGCCTCGGCGTTGGTCAGCTTGTCCTTGTCGACCGGGGCACCCGGGGCGAGCTGGTTGTAGTACTTCACCGAGTACTCAAGGTAGTCCTTGAGCTGGGCGCCCGTCAGGATGCGGGCCTCCAGGGTGTTCTCGTAGATGTACAGGCCCGCGGCGTCGCGCAGCTTGACCTGGCCGGACGGGATCAGCGCGGTGCGGTTGAACGGGGCCGCCTGGGCCAGCACCGGGAGGTTGGCGTACTGCCCGCCCGCCAGCGCGGCCTTGACCTGGTCGGCCTGGACCCGGCCGATCAGGTCGATGATCGGGGTGGCCTTGAACGGGGCCTCGGCGATCGACAGCGCGATCTTGCTCGCGCCGATGACCTGGTTGACGTACGCGACGACCTTCTTGTGCTGCTTGGCGACCGCCTTGGTGATCTCCGGGTTCTCCGGCACCGTGTTGGAGTTCAGCAGCCGGGAGGAGAGCGAGGTGACCGTCCAGGCACCGGCGGCGAACTCGGCCTCGAAGTCGAAGCAGGTCAGACGCTGGCCGTAGCAGAGCGGCTCGGAGAGCACGACCGTCTTGCCGGTCTTCTTGTTGACGACCAGGCGCTGCGGGATCTCCTTGTGGGCGTGGCCCACCAGCACCGCGTCGATGCCGGGGACGGTCGCCGCCAGCTCGACCGCGGCGTTCTCGGTCCACGGCAGCTGGTCGCCCCAGGTCGTCGCCTCGTCGCAGCCGGTGTGCGCCGAGACCACGACGACGTCCGCGCCCGCGGCCCTGACCTTCGGCACCCAGGTGGCGGCGGTCTCGACGATGCCCGGGAAGACCATCTTGCCGCTGACGTTGGCCTTGTCCCAGATCGCGATGCCGGGGTTGGTCAGGCCGAGGATGCCGACCCGCAGCGGGCGGCCCTCGCCCAGGTGCAGCTCCTTGATCACGAAGGGCTTGAAGGCCGGCTTCTCGTTCTTCGCGTACAGCGCGTTGGCGCCCAGCAGCGGGAACTCCAGCTGCTCCTCGTAGGCCCTCAGGAGCGGGATGCCGTAGTTGAACTCGTGGTTGCCGAGCGCGGCGGCGTCGTACTCCATGAGGTTCATGGCGACGGCCATCGGGTGGTCCGGCACGGTGTTGGCGTCGCTGAGGATCGAGTCGATCCGGGCGTAGTAGTAGGACAGCTGGGTGCCCTGGATGGTGTCACCGGAGTCGATCAGCAGGCAGCGGTCCCAGCCCTTCTCCTCGCGCACCTGGTTGGCCAGGGTGGAGATCTTGGCGAGGCCGACCGCGTTGTGGGCCTTGTCGGTGTACTCGGCGTCGGTGAAGTAGTCCCAGTTGAGCACCCGGCCGTGCAGGTCGGTGGTGCCCATGACGGTGAAGGCCTGCTTGCGCGGCTTGCGCTGCGGGCCCTTGGCGGCCGCCGTGTCCGGCTGGGCGGCCGCGGCGGAGGGGGCGGCGGCCAGGGTGGCGCCACCGGCCAGGGCGGCACCGGCGGCGGTGGCGGCGGACCGGGTGACGAAGTCACGGCGGTTCAGGGGCATGGACGACTCTCCCGAGTGGGGCGACGGCGAATGGGCCGTCAACTGGTGTGCGTGAGCGAAAGGGTGCGTCCACGCGTCGACGCGCGTAGAGGGACGCGCGTAGCAGTGTGCCGTGCGGGCCGGGGTGCTGGATAGCCCCCGGACCTGTCCGGGAGGTGAGATCTTGGCGACTCGTTCGTGACGGGAACGGGGGAGGCGCGGGGCGGTGGGGCGGGTCCCCGGAGGGCGAAATCAGGACAGTTCACCCACGAGGAGGTCGACCTCCCGGCCCAGCTCGGCCGCCGGGTCCGGGGCGCCCGGGCCCGCCCAGGGCTGCCAGGTCCGCGCCCGCAGGTAGCCGGCCACCGCGACCGGCAGCCGGTGCCGGACGATCCGCTCCGCCACCGGGCCCGGCCCGGCCGCGCGCAGCGCCGTCAGCAGGCCGTCCACGCCCGCCGAGGGCGGCAGCGGCACGCTGTCCAGGTAGGCGGCCAGCGCCTCCAGCTCCGGGTCGGGCGCGGGGGGCGCTGGGGGCGCGGGGGGCACCGGCGGTGGCTGGACGGGCCGGACGGGTGGCCGGGCCGGGGGGCCGGCGGGGGCGGAGAGCTCCGCGGAGACCTCCGCGAGGAGCGCCGAGACGCCCTCATCCGGGAGCTCGGACCCCGCGCTCCCCGGCGTCGGCGTCGGCGTCGGCCCCGGCTCCCGGCGGGCCGCCGGGGCGGGCGTCAGCAGCGCGCCCACCCCGTACAGCCCGGCCACGACCCCCGGCCACCAGGCCCCGCCCAGCCCGGCGAAGTGCAGCCCCAGCCCGACCGCGCCACCCGCACAGCCGACCAGGTTGCGGGCCGACTCCAGGTAGCGCAGCGCCCGGGCGCCGAAGCCGCCGCCGTCACCGTTACTGGTAGCCACGGATCTCCTCGAACACCCCGTCCAGCGAACCCGTCCCATCGAACAGCTTGCCGCCGCTCAGGTCCGCGATCCCCTGGAGCTGGCCCACCGCCGCCTCCCCGAACTTGATCGGGAACACCGGGATCGCCTTCTCCCCGGCGGGCAGCCCGTCATGGAAGTGCTTGAAGTCGGCGTCCGTCGCCCCGGCGTTGCTCTCCCCGTCGGTCATCAGCACGATCGAGGTGAACCGGTCGTCGCCGGCCGCCGCCTGCTGGCGCTCGATCACCTTGTACGCCTCCTCCAGCGAGGAGTACAGCGCCGTCCCGCCCGAGGCCGCCAGCGACTGCACGTCCGCGTCGATCGAGGCCAGCTCGGCCTCCGGGCCGGGCTTGCCGCCGGAGGCCGGCACCACGTGGGTCTTGGTCCACTTCACCGCGGAGGCGAAGGAGAGCAGCGTGATCTCCTCGCGGTCCCGGAAGCGGCGCACCCCGCGGGTGTCGTCCGCGCCGGTCAGCCGGCCCAGCGCGCTCTTCAGCGCGGCGATCCGCGAGCCCTCCATCGAGCCCGAGGTGTCCAGCACGTACACCGTCCGGGACGGGCGGCGCAGCTCGTTCTGGTACGCGGCCAGCAGACCGTCCGCGACCGCCCGGGTGCCCGGGAACGGCAGCTCCCGGCGACGCTCCGAGGGCAGCCCGGCGGCCGGGGCCACGCCCGCCGTCACCGGGCGGCGCAGCGTCGTCTCGGAGATGCGTTTCTGCACGTCCTCCTTGAGCAGGTAGGCGGTCAGCCGCTGGAAGGCGTCCCGCTGCTCCGGCGCGGCGGAGGACATCAGCGAGAGCGGGTAGTCCGCCGATATTACGCCGTCCACCGGCCGCACCACCGTCAGCTGCTGCTGCGGCGGCAGCGTCCGGTTCATCGACAGCAGCACCGACTCGTAGTTCACCAGCGCGCTCACCACGCCCGACTCGGCCCGGGTGTACGCCTGCGCCAGCCAACCCGAGGAGCCGGAGGTCAGCTTCTGGCCCTTGAAGAACTCCTTCAGCTGCGGGCCCGCCTTCTGCACGTCCGCGTCGGTCAGCGCCGCACCCGCGCCGGAGAAGGCCGAGGCCACCGCGACCAGGGTGGAGAAGCCGGAGTTGGAGCGGGACGGGTCGGCCATCCCGTACGGCAGCCTGCCGGCCGCGGCCGCTTCGCCGACCTGCGCCCAGGTGACCTTCGAACCGTCGCCCCAGCCGAGTTCGCCGAGCGCCGAGGAGCGCACCCCGATCGCCACCGGCGAGACCATCACCGGCGTCTCGGAGAGCACCTTGGACCTGCCGGCCGGATCCAGCCGCAGGTACTGGTCGGACGGGAACCACACGGCGTCGTACTTGCCGTCGGCCCGCCCCGAGGAGACGGTGTCCGCGCCGTCCAGGGTGCCCGTCCAGGAGAACTGCACCGTCACCCCGGTGGCCTTCCGGGCGTCCTCCAGGACCGGTGCCAGGTCCTGGAGTTCACTGCCGGCCAGGACGCGCAGCACCCCGGGGCGGGCGGTCTCGGCGGGCGGGCCGCTCGGGTCCGGCCCGGGCGTGGGGCCGGAGCCGCCGGAGGTGCAGGCGGTCGCCGCGGCGAGCGCGGCGGCCAGCGCGGCGGCGAGCAGGCCGCGGCGCTTCATCGGGCTGGTCACTTGGTCCCCTTCGCCGCGGCGGTCAGCTTGGTCAGGTTGTCCAGCGACGGCAGGGTCGCCTGCTTGATCCTGGCCGCGGTCAGATCGGGCGCGAAGACCGGCTTGCGGTCCCGCATCAGGCTCGCGAAGGCCTCCGGCTTGGCCTGCGGCCGGAGGCCGTACCTGGCCTCCAGGGTGCGCAGCGTCTCGTCGTTCTGGAGGACCTCGGCGAGCCTGCGGCCGTTGTCGGTGTGGGCCACCACGGTGTGGTCCGAGTAGACCGTGGTGTCCGGGTACAGCACCACCATGTCCCCGGTGGGCTTGCCCCGGAGCGGCAGGGCGGCGGCCTGCGACTCGTACGAGAAGATCAGCGGGCTGCCGATCCCCGCACCGAAGTCCCGGAACGGCTCGTCGCTGCTGCTCTTCTGGATGCCCTGCAGCGAGTTCGCGGTGTACAGGACGTCCCTGACGGCGGCGACACCGGCGTCGTCCGACACCACCTGGTGGTTGTTGGCGACGTAGGAGAGCAGCGCGAGGTACATCGCGCCGGAGGAGGAGCTCTCCGGGTCGGTGGTGGTCACGAAGAGCTGGCCGGACAGCTCGGGGTGCTCGCGGGCCCCGTCCAGGTCCTCCCATCTGCGGTTGGCCTTCAGGGCGTTGACGTAGTCGTCCATCCGGAACGTCCAGACGCCGGTGGCGGGGTCCACGTCGGCCAGCTTGTTCTTCCTCAGCACCTGGGCCACCGGCTCGTGGGCCACGATCACCAGCGGCGAGTAGAACGGCACCAGCGGGGAGTCCTGCAACTTCCAGATCCGCTGGATCTCCCGGGCCGGCGCCGCGCTCGCGGGGAAGGCGAAGTCCAGCCCCGGGGTCTTCTCCGCCTGGTCGCTCATCCTCCAGGAACCCGTCGAGTCCGCCCGGACGTCCAGACCCTGCTTCGCCAACTCGGCCTTGACGTCCTGGTCTTCGAAGAAGGCGCGCTTCTCCGAGCCGATCAGGCCGGTGACGGTGACCGTCTTGGCGGCCCCCGGCTTGTCGTCGGGGATCAGTGCGAAGGCCACCCCGCCCAACAGGGCCAGGGCCGCCACCACCCCCAGAGCGCGTTTCATGCCGAACGCCTCCCCCTCGTACGCTACTTCGTCCGGGTGGTCACCCGGGGCCGCCCGGGCAGTCACCCGGGGGTGACGAGCGTCCCGCCGGGCGGGGAGCGGCGGCGGAAGCAGTGGTGAACCGGAGGTGAACACCCCTTCACGGAATCGTATTGACGGGCGGGCGCGGACGGCGCGCGCGAGGGGCGCGGGACGGGGCGCTCGCACGGCGGTCCGAGTGTGTGTCAGATTGTTCAACTCGCCTTACCGCAAAGGTCATCCCGCAGTCCGGACCCACGTCGTGGTTACGCGCCGGTAATGCCTAGTCTCAGCACTATGCGCCGAGCAAAAATCGTCTGTACCCTCGGGCCCGCCACCGACTCGTACGACCAGATCAAGGCCCTGGTCGACGCCGGGATGGACATCGCCCGATTCAACCTCAGCCACGGAACGCACGCCGAGCACGAGGAACGCTACCGCCGCGTCCGCAAGGCCGCCGACGAGACCGGCCGCAGCGTCGGCATCCTCGCCGACCTTCAAGGCCCGAAGATCCGCCTCGACACCTTCGCCCACGGGCCGGTACTTCTCGAACGCGGCGACGAGTTCACCATCTCCACCGACAAGGGCGTCGTGGGGGACAAGGACATCTGCGGAACCACCTACTCCGGACTCGCCGGCGACGTCGGCCGCGGCGAACGCATCCTGGTCGACGACGGCCGGGTCACCCTGGAGGTCGTCGCCGTCGACGGGCCGCACGTGCGCTGCCTCGTCATCGAAGGCGGCCTGGTCTCCGACCACAAGGGCCTCAACCTCCCCGGCGTCGCCGTCTCCGTCCCCGCGCTCAGCGACAAGGACGTCGCCGACCTGCGGTGGGCGCTGCGCACCGGGGCCGACCTGATCGCGCTCTCCTTCGTCCGCAGCGGGCGGGACATCGAGGACGTCCACCGGATCATGGCGGAGGAGGGGCGCTACGTCCCCGTCATCGCCAAGGTCGAGAAGCCGCAGGCGGTGGAGAACCTGGAGTCCGTCGTCGACGCCTTCGACGGGATCATGGTGGCCCGTGGCGACCTGGGCGTGGAGATGCCCCTCGAACAGGTCCCGCTGGTCCAGAAGCGCGCCATCAAACTGGCCCGCCGCAACGCCAAGCCCGTCATCGTGGCCACCCAGATGCTCGACTCGATGATCAACGCCTCCCGGCCGACCCGGGCGGAGGCCTCGGACGTCGCCAACGCCGTCCTGGACGGCACGGACGCGGTGATGCTCTCCGGGGAGACCTCGGTCGGCAAGTACCCGGTCGAGACGGTCAAGACCATGGCCCGGATCGTCGAGGCCGCCGAGACCGACATCCTGGCGGCCGGGCTGCCGCCGCTGACCGCCGGCAGCAAGCCACGCACCCAGGGCGGCGCCGTCGCCCGCGCGGCCGCCGAGATCGGCGACTTCCTGAACGCCAAGTACCTCGTCGCCTTCACCCAGTCCGGCGACACCGCCCGCCGGCTCACCCGCTACCGCTCGCCGATCCCGGTGCTCGCCTTCACCTACGAGCCCGCGGTGCGCAGCCAACTCGCCCTCACCTGGGGCGTGGAGACCTTCCTCGGCCCGTTCGCCCCGACGACGGACCAGATGGTCGAACAGGTCGACGCGGCCCTGCTGTCCCTCGGCCGCTGCCAGAAGGGCGACATCGTCGTCATCACGGCCGGCTCACCCCCCGGCCTGGCGGGCTCCACCAACCTCGTCCGCGTCCACCACGTGGGCACCCTGGACGTCTGAGGATCCTCGGGCCCGGGCGGCATCCCTCGTGTGAGGGATTGCCGCCCGGGGGGGGTTGGGGGGTGGTAAATCAGGAACAGGCATAAACACCCCAACCAAAGGGGCCGCCAACCGGAGGGGGGCCCAAACCCAACCCGG
>NZ_JBHTWX010000027.1:67709-79791 GCF_042792155.1 Kitasatospora sp. NPDC056651
AAATCACGGCCGGCTCCCCCCCCGGCATGGGGGGCACCCCCACCCTCGCCCGGGTCCACCCCGTGGCCACCCGGGACGTCTGTGCCCCCCGGGGCCGGGGGGGCAACCCTGGTGTGGGGTAGGCCGCCCGGGTGCTGATGCGGGTGAGAATCAGCAGGACGAGCGATCACAGCCACACACTCTGGCGCGACCTCCGTGAGGAGGCCCTCAACCGTCCCGGTGCCGGTGCGGCCTACGAGGCCGCCCGAGCCCGCTTCGAACGCGAGGAGCAGCAGCGGGCGGAGGCACCCCGAGGACACCTGAACCGTCAGTATTTGGGCCCGATGTGGGCGTCCATGAGGGCGACGGAGTCCTTGCGGGCGATGGAGATGTTCGTGGCGCCGTTGGATCGAGAGGCCGCCTTCCACTGGACGCCGACGGCGTCGAGAGCGGTGGTGAAGAGGCCGACGATGTCGGTCGAGGTGTTGGTGAAGAAGTAGCGCGGGTACTCGTAGCGCTTCGTGACGCCGCCCACGGTGCGGGTCGTCCAGTTGGTCATGCGGCAGCCGTCGGAGTGGATCAGCCCGCGCAGGAACTCCCAGGGGTGGGCGTCCACGAGCTCCTGCTGCCAGGACGCGAGAGAAATCCGCCGCAGGTGCTTCGGCCCGGGGCCGTGCTGGGGAAAGAGGCAGGGCCAGTGCTTGCTGGTGCTGACGACGCTGACGCAGCCGGGTGCCTTCACCCGGTTGACCTTGTTGTGAGGCATGACGGCGGCGACGGCCCGCGCGCACTCGTCGATGAGACCGGGCCAAGTGCCGCAGCAGGCGATGCGAAGGGCGTAGACCTTGCGGCGGCCCTCGCTGATGCAGCCGTCGCCGAGATAGAGGCCGAGTAGGTAGGCGTAGTCGGCCGGCGGGCGCGAGGGATCGAGCCGGCCGCCGCGGACCGGGCATTCGGCCGTCATGCGCGGGCCGGGGACGGCACCGGATGCCCACTCACGGATCGTGTAGCGGGATATCCCGGTCGCGCGGCTGACCTGGCTGAAGGTCAGCCCAGAGGCGTGCAGATCGAGTGCTCGTTGGCGTGCGGCCATGTCGTACATGCGATCGAGCGTGTGCGAATCGCGTGGATGGATCTAGCGAATGCCGAGATCTTCATCCGAAGTAATGAAGATCGCCAACCATTAGGTTACCCTAAGTGGCTTAAGAATCGAAGGAAAAGTGCCCCGAGTGGGATTCGAACCCACGCTGTATGGTGTTTGAGACCATCGCCTCTCCCGCTGGGCTACCGGGGCGCCCATGGATTCGAAGGTTGAACTTCGGACCCGTTGGTCTCAAACATACCGTGTCTAGGTACCCTCGTGCATGCAGTACCCCGCCGGAACTAGGAGCCCCGTGAGCACCGCCGACGAGCAGGCGCAGCCGCTTGAGACCGATACGCCCCAGATCACCCGGATCGTGATCGCCGAGGACGAGGCGCTGATCCGTCTCGATCTGAAGGAGATGCTGGAGGAGGAGGGGTACACCGTCGTCGGGGAGGCCGGGGACGGGGAGACGGCGGTGCGGCTCGTGGAGGAGCTGAAGCCGGATCTGGCGATCTTCGATGTGAAGATGCCGGTGCTGGACGGGCTGTCGGCCGCCGAGCAGATCCACGAGAAGCACCTGGCGCCGGTGCTGATGCTGACGGCGTTCTCGCAGCGGGAGCTGGTGGACCGGGCGCGGGACGCGGGGGCGATGGCGTACATCGTCAAGCCGTTCTCGAAGTCGGATCTGGTGCCGGCGATCGAGATGGCGGTGTCGCGGTACGCCGAGATGCGGGCGCTGGAGAAGGAGATCGGGGATCTCAGTCAGCGGCTGGAGACCCGGAAGCTGGTGGACCGGGCGAAGGGTGTGCTCCAGACCAAGTTCGGGCTGAACGAGCCGGCGGCGTTCCGGTGGATCCAGAAGACCTCGATGGACCGGCGGATGACGATGGCGGCGGTGGCCGAGGCGGTCATCGAGGAGGGCGAGGCCCAGGACCGCAAGAAGGCGGAAGAGGGCGCGCCCGAATAGAGCGTGGGAAGGGCCCGGCAGAACGTTTCTGCCGGGCCCTTCCGCATGCGTACGGGCTCAGTCCTCGCCGAGGTAGGCCTTGCGGACGGACTCGTCGTGGAGGAGGTCGGCTCCCGTCCCGGAGAGGACGACGCGGCCGGTCTCCATGACGTAGCCGCGGTCGGAGAGCGAGAGCGCCGCCTGGGCGTTCTGCTCGACCAGGAGGATGGTCGTACCGGTCGACTTCAGTTCGACGATGGTGGACATGATCTTCTGCATCATCAGCGGCGAGAGCCCCATCGAGGGCTCGTCCAGCATGAGCAGCTTCGGCCGGGACATCAGCGCGCGCCCCATGGCGAGCATCTGCTGTTCGCCGCCGGAGAGGGTGCCCGCCGCCTGCCGGCGGCGTTCGCCGAGGATGGGGAACAGGCCGTAGGCCCGCTCGACGTCCGCGGCGATGCCGGGGGCGTCGGTGCGCAGGAAGGCGCCGAGGAGGAGGTTCTCCTCGATGGTCATCCGGGGGAAGATGTGCCGTCCCTCGGGGGAGTGGGCGAGGCCCAGCGCGACGATCTTGTGGGCGGGGACGGTCGCGAGGTCCCGGCCGTCGAAGGTGATGCGTCCGGCGGTGGGTTTGAGCAGGCCGGACAGGGTGCGCAGGGTGGTGGTCTTGCCGGCGCCGTTGGTGCCGATGAGGGTGGTGACCTCGCCCTGTTCGACGGTGAAGCTGATGCCCTTGACGGCTTCGATCTTGCCGTAGGCGACGCGGAGGTCCTCGACCTCGAGGAGTGCGGTCACTGGTCGGTCTCCGTAACGTCCTCCGGAAGGTTCTCCGGATCGGCCGGGGTGGCGCCTTCGAGCGGGGCGCCCAGGTAGGCGGTGATGACGCGTTCGTCGTTCTGGACGGTCTCGCGGTCGCCCTCGACGATCTTCTGGCCCTGGACGAGCACCGCGGTGCGGTCGCAGAGGTTGAAGATGAAGCGCATGTCGTGCTCGATGACGAGGACGGAGACGCCCTTGTCGCGGATCGCGAAGACGAGTTCCTCGGCGGCCCGGGTCTCCTGGGGGTTCATGCCGGCGGTGGGTTCGTCGAGGAGCAGCAGGCCGGGTTCGGAGGCGAGGGCGCGGGCGATCTCCAGCTTGCGCTGTTCGCCGTAGGGGAGGTTGCGGGCGAGGTGGTCGGCTTTCGCGGCGAGGCCGGTGAACTCCAGGAGTTCCATGGCCTTCTCGCGGCTCAGGGCTTCGGCGCGGTGGTAGCCGGGGCCGCGCAGGATGGCGGAGAAGATGCCTTCCCTGGTGCGGGTGTGCCGGCCGACGAGGACGTTCTCCAGGACGGTCATGTTGGCGAACAGCCGGATGTTCTGGAAGGTGCGGGCGACGCCGGCCTGGGTGACCAGGTGGGGTTTGGGGGGCAGCAGGGTGCCGCGGTAGCGGACGGTGCCTTCGGTGGGGACGTAGAGGCCGGTGAGGCAGTTGAAGAAGGTGGTCTTTCCGGCGCCGTTGGGGCCGATGAGACCGATGATCTCGCCTTCGCCGACGGTCAGGGAGACGTCGTTGACGGCGGTGAGGCCGCCGAAGCGCATGGTGACGCCGGTGACTTCGAGCAGGGGTGCGGCGGTGGTGGTCATCGGGTGGGTCACGCCCCTGCCTTGGTGAGTGCGGTCGGCTCGCCGGTGCCCTGGGCCGGGACGGCGGCCTCGTGGAACTCCAGCTGCCGGCGGCGGTTGGGGATGAGGCCTTCGGGGCGTACGCGCATCAGGATGATGAGGGCGGCGCCGAAGGCGAGGAGCTGGTAGTCGGCGAGGAATTCGAGCTTCTTCGGGATGAGGAAGAGCAGGGTGGCGCCGGCCAGCGGGCCGCTGATGGTGCCCATGCCGCCGAGGATGACGGCGGCGAGCAGGAAGGCGGAGTTCGGGGGGAGGGCTTCGGCGAAGGTGTACTGGTCGGGGGTGACGGTGTAGCTGACGTGGGCCTGGACGGTGCCGGCCAGGCCGGCGAGCAGGGCGCCGAGGGCGAAGGCGAGGAGTTTGAGGCGGAAGCCGTTGATGCCCATGGCTTCGGCGGCGGTCTCGTCCTCGCGGATGGCGACCCAGGCGCGGCCGATGCGGGAGTTGCCGACCCGGGCGAAGACCAGCACGACGAGGGCGGTGACCAGCAGCATCAGCAGGTAGTAGTTGGAGAAGCGGCCGAGTTCGACGCCGAGGACGGTGTGCGGGCTGCCGAGGTCGAAGCCGAAGATCTCCAGGTCGGGGATGCGCGGGATGCCGTTGGAGCCGTTGGTGACCTTGGGGCCGGTGGTGCCGTTGAGGTTGAGCATGGTGATGCGGAAGATCTCGCCGAAGCCGAGGGTGACGATGGCGAGGTAGTCGCCGCGCAGTCGCAGGGTGGGGGCGCCGATCAGGACGCCGAAGACCATGGAGACGACGGCGCCGGTGAGCATCGCGCCCCAGAACGGGAACTGGACGTGGATGGGCGAGGCGGGGGAGCCGGAGACCAGGGCGGCGGCGTAGGCGCCGACGCCGAGGAAGGCGACGTACCCGAGGTCGAGCAGGCCGGCCAGGCCGACGACGATGTTGAGGCCGAGGGCGACGGTGGCGAAGATCAGGATGTTGGTGGCGACGGAGGTGTACTGGTCGCTGGTCTGGGTGAAGGGGAAGCCGGCCGCGGCGGCGAAGGCGGCGCCGGTGGTGACCGGTCGGTGCTTGACGGTCAGGGCGCGCAGCCGGGCGATCAGGCCGGACCGGGTGAGGGCGGGGGCGGCGAGGGCGGCGAACAGCAGGTAGCCGGTGAAGAGTTCGCCGTACTCGGTGTCGATGCCGAAGGTGATCGCGAAGAGTCCGAGCCCGAAGGCGAGGACGATCAGGAGGATCTCGACCCAGGAGGGGAGCGCGCGGGGGGCGGCGAGCGGGTGGTCGGTGCGGCCCAGTCGCAGTGCGGTGTTGGCGAGGTGGCCGAGTTGGAGCAGCAGGACGGCGCCGGCCGCGATGGCGAGGCCGCCGGCCAGGGCGGTCATGACGGGGGCGACGGGCTTGTCGCCGGGGATGGCGTGGGCGCCGAACCAGACGAGCGGGGCGGCCGGGACGAGCAGGAAGAGCCGGTTGTCGAGGAGGCGCAGGGGGACGGCGGTGCGCCGGTCGAGGGGTAGGCCGAGGGCGCCGAGGGCGGTGACGAGGCCGCCCGCGGCGAGGAGCCAGCCGCCGGGTTCGAGGTTGGTGAGGCCGCCGAGTTCGCCGGCGATGGCGGTGACGGAGTAGGCGGCGACGGCGAGGGCGCCGGTGGCGGCGTAGAGGACGGCGTTGTTGCTGCGGGTGGGGGCGGTCCAGCGCAGGCCGGGGACGCCCTGGGCGCCGAGCAGCAGGAGGAGGGTGAGGAGGCCGGCGGCGAGGGCGAGCCATTGGAGGCCGGCGGGGGAGCCGTCGTAGGTGAGGTCGCCGGGGAAGTCGGAGGTCCAGGTCCAGTGGAGGGCGGCGGAGGCGGCGGTGGCGAGGGCGCCGAGCCCGGTGAGGGTTGCGGCGGCGCGGGCGGGCAGCGGGATGACCGGGGTGGTCTCGATGGTGGTCATGGTGGTCACGCCCTGTCCGTGACGCGCTCGCCGAGCAGGCCCTGGGGCCGGATCAGGAGGACGAGGATGAGGAGTACGAAGGCCCAGACGTCCTTCCAGGCGCCGCCTCCGAAGAGGTGCATGCCGGGCAGGTGCTGGATGTAGCCGGTGGCGAGGGCTTCGGCGAGGCCGAGGGCGACGCCGCCGAGCATGGCGCCGTAGATGTTGCCGATGCCGCCGAGGACGGCGGCGGTGAAGGCCTTGAGGCCGAGGATGAAGCCCATCCGGAAGTCGACCTGGCCGCTGCGCAGTCCGTAGGCGACGGCGGCGACGGCGGCGAACGCGGCGCCGATGGCGAAGGCCATGACGATGATGCGGTCGGTGTCGATGCCCATCAGCTTGGCGGTGTCGGGGTCCTGGCTGGTGGCCTGCATGGCGCGGCCGGAGCGGGTGCGGGTGACGAACCAGCCGAGGGCGAGCATGCACAGCGGGGCGGCGATGATCAGGAAGAGGTCGCTGCGCTGGATGGTGACGGAGCCGAGGTTGAACGGGTCGCCGGGGAGCTTGGGGAAGACCCGGGCCTTCTTGGCGTCGGGGTAGAAGGAGAAGACCAGTTGCTGGAGGAAGATGGACAGCCCGATCGCGGTGATCAGCGGGGCCAGCCGGGGGGCGTTGCGCAGGGGCCGGTAGGCGAAGCGCTCGGCGGCGACGGCGGTGAGGGTGGAGACCAGGATGCCGGCGATCAGCATGAGCGGCAGGGCCAGCCACAGGGTGGTGCCGCCGGGGAGGGCGAGGTAGGCGGTCAGGGCGCCGAAGCCGCCGACCATGACGATCTCGCCGTGGGCGAAGTTGATGAGCTGGACGATGCCGTAGACCATCGTGTAGCCGATCGCGACGAGCCCGTAGAGGGCTCCGAGGATCAGGCCGTTGGCCAGCTGCTGCGGTAGGTCGTGCACCGCTGGGCCTCCGTAGTGCGTTCGGGGGTGTCCGCTTGGGTGGTGGATGTGGGTGCGCGCGGGGGCACTCGTGGCGCCCCCGCGCGCTGTGGTGGTGGTGAAGTGGCGCTGGTGGAGCTGGTGGTGACGTGTTGTCAGCCCTTGAAGGTGCCGGACTTCTCCACGGCCCACTTGCCGTCCTTGGCGGTGTAGACGGTGAGCTGCTTGTTGGTGGTGTCGCCGAACTCGTCGAAGGAGACGGTGCCGGTGACGCCGGAGAAGGAGACCTTCTGGACGGCGTCGCGGACGTTCACCCGGGTGAGGTCCTTGCCGGCGGCCTTGGCGGCCTTGACCGCCTGGATGATGGCCCAGGCGCTGTCGTAGGAGTAGCCGCCGTAGGTCTCGTAGGCGTCCTTGTAGCCGGCCTTCTTGTAGTCGTCGATGAACTTCTTGGCGGTGTCGAGGCTTTCGATGGGCAGGCCGACGGCGGTGGCGAAGTCGCCCTGGCTCTTGGGGTTGAGCTTGAGGTAGTCGCCGCTCTGCATGCCGTCGCCGCCCATCAGGGGGATGGCGACGCCGGCTTCCTTGAGCTGGAGGGAGAGCGGGCCGGCTGCGGGGTACTCGCCGCCGTAGTAGACGGCTTCGGCGCCGGAGCTCCTGACCTTGGTGACGATGGCGGCGAAGTCGCGGTCGTCGGGGTTGACGTGCTCCTCGCCGGCGAGGGTGCCGCCGAGCTTGGTGAACTCGCCCTTGAAGGTGGCGGCGAGGCCCGCGCCGTAGGCCTTCTGGTCGTCGATGAGGAAGACCTTGGTCTTCTTGGCGTCGTTGTAGAGGAACTGGGCGGCGAAGGGGCCTTGGACGGCGTCGGTGGCGGCGGTGCGGAAGTAGGACTGGAAGGGGCGCTTCTTCACGCCGCTGGCCCACTTCTCGCCCTGGGTGAGGTCGACGCCGGTGTTGGCGGGGGAGACCTCGACCAGCTTGGCGTCGTCGAAGATCTGCTGCATCGACTGCGCGACACTGGTGTTGAGCGGGCCGACGACGCCGAGGACCTTGGCGTCGCCGACGAGCTGGGTGGCGTTCTGCTGGCCGGGGGCGGGCTTGCCGGTGTCGTCGAGGGCCTTGATCTCGAACTTGACGCCGGGGACCTCCTTGGTGTCGTTGGCCTGCTTGATCGCGAGGTCGACGGAGTTGCGGATGCCGAGTCCGAGGGCGGAGAGGTCGCCGGAGAGCGGGGCGTCGACGCCGATGACGACGGTGGTCGTGCCGGAGTCGGCGTTGCCGCCGTCGCCGCTCTTCTTCTCTCCGCGGGAGCCGCAGGCGCTGAGGGTGAGAGCGCCGATCACGGCAATGCTCACGACAAGTGCTGAACGATGACGCACGAGGGTCCCCTTCGGTTCAGGAGGCGCCCGCGCCTGAATGGCGGGAGCCGGAGTGCGCCGAGGGCCGGGCCCAATCGAATGGCGCGGTGACTGGGCGTGACTCTAGATGTCACTGGGCGGCTCGGGCAGTGGTGCGACCAGGCTGTGATTCTCTTGTTATGAGCACACGGATTATTTGTCTCAGCATGCGGTCGTTCTGGCTCGATCGATCCTGTGCTGTCGGGTTCTGACGTGCCATCAGTGGTGATGTAAGGCCCAGAAATGGGGGTTGCAGCTGGCATCTCCGACTATCGGACGCTGTTGTCCGGTGCCCTGGATCCGGTCTTGAGTGTCCGCATTGCGGACAGTGGGGATGCGGCGAGGTCGCTCCAGGGCTCCCATGAGCCTCGGAAGTGGCAATTGATCGGATTTCCTACTTGTTACGTAGCGTTACATACGCGGGTTCACGGCGCCCCGCGCCCCGGCGGCGCCCGGCCGCGGTCGGGCACGCGGCCGGACGTGCGGCCGGTGTGCGGCCGGTGTGCGGCCGGACATGTCGACGCCCCCTTGTTCAGACCAACGCCTGCCCAGGGTGGCGGATGGTCAAACAAGGGGGCGGAAAAGGGACTTGATGTTGTCAGGAGTGAACTCGCCGACTTTGTAAGGACGTTGTGGAGCTGCCGGAAGCGGGGCCGGTCAGAGGTCGCGCAGCATGCAGGTCAGCCGGCAGCTGGTGATGCGCCGGCCGGTGTCGTCGGTGATCGCGATCTCGTAGGTGGCGGCGGTGCGGCCCTTGAACACGGCCGTCGCCACCCCGGTCACCAGCCCGGAGGTGGCCGAGCGGTGGTGGGTCGCGTTGAGGTCCACGCCGACCGCGTACCGGCCGGGGCCGGCGTGCAGCATCGCCCCGATCGAGCCCAGCGTCTCGGCCAGCGCCGCCGAAGCGCCGCCGTGCAGCAGCCCGTACGGCTGCTGGTTGCCGTCCACCGGCATGGTGCCGACCACGCGGTCGCCGGAGGCCTCGACGATCCGGATGCCGAGCTTCTCGCCGAGGTGGCCGCCGGAGAAGGTCCCCGGGTTCACGCCGAGCTTGGCGAAGTGGTCCAGCACGTCCTGCGGGACGTTCAGGACGGGGACGCTGTCGGGGGCGGTTTCGGGGGCGCCGTCGTCGGCGGCGTCGGGGACGCCGGCGGGGGCGGTTTCGGGGGCCGCGTCGGTCATGGGGAGCTCCTGCCGCTCGGGGATCTGCCGCCTGTGATCGTACGACCGTCCTACTGGTAGGTAACAGCTTCGGCCGGACCGGCGCGGCGCCCCTTCTGCCGCGGCGTCCCTTTTGTCGGTGCCGGGCCATAGGATCGGTGGCCGGTAGTGGAATCGGCAGGAACGGACGTTGACGTGGCTACGCAGAGTACGGACAAGGGCGCGACGGGTGGCGGCGGGGCCGGCCCGCGGCCCCGGCTGATGCTGCTCGACGGGCACTCGATGGCCTACCGGGCCTTCTACGCCCTGCCCGTGGAGAACTTCAACACCTCCACCGGCCAGCCCACCAACGCGGTCTACGGCTTCGCCTCGATGCTCGCCAACACCGTCCGGGACGAACAGCCCACCCACCTCGCCGTCGCCTTCGACCTCTCCCGGCAGACGTTCCGCTCCGTCGAGTTCCCCGACTACAAGGCCAACCGGGCCAAGACGCCCGACGAGTTCCGCAGCCAGGTCGGCCTGATCGGCGAACTGCTCGACGCCATGCACATCCCCCGGCTGACGGCCGAGGGCTTCGAGGCCGACGACATCATCGCCACCCTGGCCACCGCCGCCGAGGCGGCCGGCTACGACGTCGACATCGTCACCGGCGACCGCGACTCGCTCCAGCTGGTCACCGACCACGTCACCGTGCTCTACCCGACCAAGGGCGTCTCCGAGCTCACCCGCTACACCCCGGAGAAGGTCGCCGAGAAGTACGGCGTCACCCCCCGCCAGTACCCGGACCTCGCCGCACTGCGCGGGGACCCGTCCGACAACCTGCCCGGCATCCCCGGCGTCGGCGAGAAGACCGCCGCCAAGTGGGTCAACCAGTTCGGCTCCTTCGACGAACTCGTCGCCCGCGCCGACGAGGTGAAGGGCAAGATCGGCGAGAAGCTGCGCGACCACCTCGACTCGGTCAAGCGCAACCGGGTGCTCACCGAGCTGGTCCGCGACGTCGAACTCCCGCTCGGCGTCACCGACCTGGAGCGCAAGCCGTTCGACAAGGGCGCCGTCGGCACCCTGATGGAGTCGCTGGAGTTCCGCAACGCCAACTTCCGCGACCGCGTCTTCGGCGTCGACCCGTCCACCGGCGAGGAGGACGCGGCCGAGCTGGCCCCCGGCGTCGACGTCGACGGCGAACTCCTCACCGACCCGGGCACCCTGGCCGCCTGGCTGGCCGAGCACGCCACCGACGGCAAGACCACCGTCGCCCTGGCCGCCGTCTACCAGTGGGCGCTCGGCACCGGCGAGGTCACCGAAGTCGCCCTCGCCGCCGGGGAGCAGGCGGCCTGGTTCGACCCGGCGCTGCTCGCCGAGGAGGACGAGCGGGCCTTCACCGACTGGCTCGCCGACGCCGCCGCCCCCAAGGCCCTGCACATCGCCAAGCAGGTCATGCGCGCCTTCGCCGAGCGCGGCTGGACCATCGCCGGCGTCGTCGCCGACACCGCGCTCGCCGCCTACCTGGAGAAGCCCGGCCGCCGCACCTTCACCCTGGAGGTGCTCGCCGAGGAGTACCTGGCCCGCTCGCTCACCCCGGCCCCCGCCACCGAGACCGGCCAACTCGCCTTCGACGCACCGGAGGAGGACGAGACGGCCGCGGCCCAGTCGCTGATGCTCCAGGCCCGCGCCGTCCTCGACCTCGCCGCGCTCTTCGACACCCGCCTCGCCGAGGTCGGCGCCGCCGGGCTGATGCACGACATGGAACTGCCGATCGCCGCCCTGCTGGCCCGGATGGAGCGCTACGGCATCGCCGCCGACCGCGAGTGGCTCACCGGACTGGAGGCCCAGTTCGCCGCCGAGATCCAGCGGGTGGTCGAGGAGGCCCACGCGGCCGCCGGGCACGAGTTCAACCTCGGCTCGCCCAAGCAGCTCCAGGAGATCCTCTTCGGCGAGCTGGCCCTCCCCAAGACCAAGAAGATCAAGACCGGCTACACCACCGACGCCGACGCGCTCACCTGGCTCGCCACCCAGACCGACAACGAACTGCCGGTCATCCTGCTGCGCCACCGCGACCAGGCCAAGCTGCGCACCACCGTCGAGGGCCTGCTCAAGACGGTCTCGCCCAAGGGCCGCATCCACACCACCTTCAACCAGATGGTCGCCGCCACCGGCCGGCTCTCCTCGCAGGACCCGAACCTGCAGAACATCCCGGTCCGCACCGAGGAGGGCCGGGCGATCCGCCGCGCCTTCGTGGTCGGCACGGGCTACGAGTCGCTGCTCACCGCCGACTACTCGCAGATCGAACTGCGGATCATGGCGCACCTGTCCGAGGACGAGGCACTGATCGAGGCCTTCCTCTCCGGCGAGGACCTGCACACCACCGTCGCCTCCCAGGTCTTCGAGGTCCCGGGCGCCGCGGTGGACGCCGAGATGCGCCGCAAGATCAAGGCGATGTCCTACGGCCTGGCGTACGGGCTGTCCGCGTACGGGCTCTCGCAGCAGCTCGGCATCAAGCCCGGCGAGGCCCAGGGCCTGATGGACACCTACTTCGAGCGCTTCGGCGGCGTGCGGGACTACCTGCACCGGGTCGTCGAGGAGGCGCGGGCGACGGGCTACACCGAGACGCTGCTCGGCCGCCGCCGCTACCTGCCGGACCTCAACAGCGACAACCGCCAGCGCCGCGAGATGGCCGAGCGGATGGCCCTCAACGCCCCCATCCAGGGCTCGGCCGCCGACATCGTCAAGATCGCCATGCTCCGGGTGGACGAGGCGCTGCGCACGGCCGGCCTCACCTCCCGGATGCTGCTCCAGGTGCACGACGAAATCGTGCTGGAGCTGGCCCCGGGCGAGCGCGAGAGGGTCGAGGCCCTCGTCCGCGAGCAGATGGCGGGCGCCTACCCGCTGCGCGCCCCGCTGGACGTCTCCGTCGGCGTCGGCCCCGACTGGGAGGCCGCGGCGCACTGACGCTTCCCGGCGCGGGGCCCGGGCCGGGGGGCGGGGGGGGGCGGCCCCCCCCCAACAGGCGCCCCCGGAGGGCGCAAGATCGGGGGGGGGCACACC
>NZ_JBHTWX010000028.1:0-30770 GCF_042792155.1 Kitasatospora sp. NPDC056651
CCGCGCCCCCCCCCCCCCCGGCGCCGGGCGGGGGGGGGCCGCCCCCCCGCCGGGGGGGGGGGCGCCCCCCACGTTTCCGGGGCCGTCCGGACCGTCGGCGCGTCCGGGGGTGCGCCTGGCGGTCCGGCCGGAGCCGGCCGGGTGGGCGGACGGCACAGGGAGCCGACCGCCCACCCGGGGTCTTCGGGTGGTCCTGCGTCCCGCCGGTCCGGTCGGCCCTGCGGGGGTACTGCGGGGTACTGCGGGGTGCTGCGGGTGGTGCGGTTCCGGGTGGGCGGCGAGCCCGGGGGGAGTCGCTCGCCGCCCACCCGGAAGTCCTCGGGCTTCCGGCCTACTGCCGGTCGTCGTTCCCGTTCGGGCGGCCGCCCGGCGAGGTGGCGGGGCCCCCGGTCAGGGGCGGGACGGTCGCCCCGCCCTTTCCCGGTCTGCTGCCGTTGCCGCCGCCGTCCTGGCTGTTGCCGTTGCCGTTGCCACCACCGTTGGCGTTGCCGTTCCCACCGCCATTGGCGTTGCCGTTGCCGTTCCCACCACCGTTGGCGTTGCCGTTGCCCCGCCCGGTTCCGGCGCCCGGTCCGGGCGTGGCGCCGGTGCGGCCGGGGTCGCGCGACGGGGAGGTGCCGCCCTGACGGCCGCCGTCCTCCCCGCGGACCGCGGTCGCGCAGTAGTCCGCCACCCGGTCCACGCCGCCGGCCGCCGCGACCAGCGGGCCGTACAGCGGCTCACCGACCAGCCGGCCCGGCCGCTCCCCCTTGGCCGTACGGTCGGCGAAACCGGTGCAGAGGCCGACCAGCGCGGGCGGGACGGCCGAGGAGCCGTGCCCGTCGGCCGAGGGGGTACCGGGCGTCGCGGAGTCGGACGGGACGACCGCCTGCGCGCCGGCGGAGGCGCTGCCGGACGGATGGGGGGAACCGGACGCCGCGGCACCGAACGGGGCCACGCCGGTGGACGGCCCGGCGGCCGACGCGCCCGGCGCGGAGCCGGCCGACGCGGCCTCGCCGGTGGGCAGGCGCTCCGGAGCGGCCGGACCACCGCCCAGCGCGGACGGCAGGTTGCCGGTGCCGGCGGCGACCGCGACCCCGCACAGCGCGGTGGCGCCGAGCACGACGGCAGTGGCCTTCGTGCTGAAGGCCCTGGCCAGCGCGGCGGTCGCCATCGATCGTCTCCGGACGGGGGTCGCTATCGGATCTGACGTGAGACTCGCCTCCCGGAACGCGGCCAGGGCGGCCTCCTCCCCGGCCAGTTCACCGGCCGTCGCGGGGGCGGCGGCCGCGGCGAGCACCCGGGCGAGCTGCCCGGGACCGCCGTCCGGTCCGGTGAGCGAGGCGTCCTGCCCGGCCGACGGGCCGCCCACGGCACCACCGAGCAGCTGCTCGGCGGCATCACGGTCGATCCGACGGGATCGGTTGGTGCTCATCTCATGTCCTTCAGCGTCGCGGCCCGGCGTTCTGTCACACCCTGCGGAGAACTTTTTTTCGCGGGTGTCTTCGCGGGTGTCTTCGCGGGTGTCTTCGCGGGTGTCCCGGCGGCTTGCCCCACGGGCCGTCCGGCGGCCGTCCCGGGCGTCCCGGGCGCGTCGGCGGGAGCCTGTCCGCCCGGCCGGGCGGCCGGGATGCCGCCCCCGGAGGCGAGCGGCTCGACCAGCCTGGCCAGCCGCCGCAGCCCCCGGTGGGCCGCCATCCGGACACTGCCGGCCCGTTTGCCGAGCACCCGGGCGGCGCTCTCCGCGTCCAGCTCCATGACCACCCGCAGCAGCACCGCCTCGGCCTGGTCGGGCGGCAGCCGGGAGATCAGCGCCAGCGCGTCGGCGGTGCCGACCGTGGTCAGCGCGGACCGCGCGGTGTCGTCCCCCGCCGCCAGCTCGACCAGCTGCTCGAACGGCAGGCCGCCGACCGGACGGCGGCGCAGGGCGCGCAGGTGGTCGAGGGCCCGGTGGCGCGCGATGGTGGCGGCCCAGCCGCGGAAGCCGTCCCCGTCACCGGAGAAGCCGCGCAGGTCGCGGGCGATCTGCAGCCAGGTCTCGGAGGCGATGTCCTCCGCGTCCTGGACATCCTCCGGCCGGCCGCCGACCAGCACCCGCAGGTAGCGCAGCAGACCGGGCTGGACCGTCCGGAACAGCAGCCGGAACGCCTCCTCGTCCCCGCCCTGCGCGGCACGGACCGCCTCGGTCAGATCGGGGGGAGCGGGGGCCGGGGCCGGGTCGGGGTCCGGGTCCGGCGGCGGGCCGGCGGGAGGTACTGGTCCGGACCGGCCGACGGGCCGGTCGGTGCCCGCTCCTGGGCGCTCTGCACTCTGCACCCGCCACATGATGCGCCATTCGGAGTAACCCCTCGCTCCCGGTCGAACGACCGGCCCGGCCGGGTCCAAGGTCCCGAGAACCGCTGCCGTTCGCCCACGGCCCGGACGGTCCGTTCCGGACTACGTTGTCGGTAGGCGAAGCAGCCCGGACCGCCAACGCGTCCGGCCACCCGGCCGCCACCGTCCCCCCTCCCGTGCCAGGGCGCGCCCACGCCCGTACGGGCCCGGCCACGCCCTCCTCCCGGACCGGCCTGGTCCACCGATCCCGGACCGGCCGGGTCCACCGCGCCGGGGGCCTCCACCACCAGCAGGGAAGACCGCGATGACCACTGCCCACGAGCTCCACGCGAAGGGCCTGCGCGAGCACCTCGCGCCCGCCCTGCGCGCCCTGGGCCTCACCGGGTGGCGCCGGACCTTCAGCCTGCCGGACCGCACCCACTGGCTGCTGCTCGGCGTGGTCGAGCGACCCGCCGCCGACCGGGTGCCGTTCACCTTCGACCTCAGCCTGGTCCGCCGCACCGACTGGGCCCTCGCCGCCCTCCCCGGCCACCGGCCCGACCCGCGCACCCGCTACGGCATCGAGGCCTGGCGGGCCCGCATCGGCGAGGTGCTGCCGGTCGGCGAGGACGTCTGGTGGGAGGTGCTGCCCGGGCCGCGCTGGCGGCTCCCGCTCGACGACGCCGTCGCCGCCGTCCGCCACTACGGCCTGCCGGAGCTGCGGCGCCGGGCCGGGACGGACCTCGCCCCGACCGGCGGGACCTACCTCTCCCCCGCCGAGCTGGAGTCGGTCAACGCCGCGCTGCTGACCGCCGCGGTGGCCCGGGTGCAGCGCGCCGAGCTGGCCGACGAGGCGCTGGTGCTGACCGGCGCCTGGACCCGGGGCGACGGCGTCGCCCGGACCGTCCTGGCCGGGGTCGCCCGGGGCTTCCTGTCGGCCGGGGACGAGCGGTTCGGCACCGTCCGCTGCCTGGACACGCTGGGCCGCGAGCTGTGGGACTTCCCCGCCGCCGGCTAGTCCCCTCCTAGAGAAGCGCAGGTCGGAGGCGGTGTCACGGCGCGCACCATGACACCTGTCACGCGGATGAGGCAACGGACGGCACTGCTCTGACGGAGGGCCGGACGGAAAGACTGGCGGCACGACGCGGGCAGCGGCCCGCGGCAGCCAGCCGGGGAGGAACCCACCGTGAGCCAGACCGTCAGCGCCGTCGCCACCGGCACCGCCGCCACCCCGTTCACCGCCCCGCTCGCCGCCCCGGCCGGCACCTCGACCGTCGCCGCCGCCAAGGGGCCCAACCCGCTGGTCACCGGGCTCCGCCCGCTCGCCCTCGACGTGGCCGCCCCGCTGGTCGGCTACTACCTGCTGCACTCGGCCTGCGGCCTGAGCGAGTTCGCCGCGCTGGCCTGGAGCAGCGCCTTCCCGGCCGCCCGGACCGTCCTCGGCCTGCTGGGCGAGCGCCGGCTCAACCTGTGGGCCGCCCTGATGCTGGCCGTCAACCTCGCGGGCCTGGCGCTGACCTTCGTCACCGGCGACGCCCGGCTGATGATCGCCAAGGACGGCGGGCTGAGCGGCACCGTGGCGCTGGCGATCCTGGCCTCCGCGCTGATCGGCCGGCCGGTGATGACCCCGATGCTGATGCCCTTCGTGACCAGGGGGAAGGGCGACCGCGCCGCCGCCTGGCAGCGGCTGGTCGAGGGCCGGGCGGCCGGGTCACGGGCCTTCCGCCGCCACGAGCGCCTGTTCTCCGGCATCTGGGGCACGGCGCTGCTGGCCGAGTGCGCGGCCCGGGTGGTCGGCGCCTTCACCCTGCCGGTGTCGACCATGGCCTGGCTGTCCACCGTGTTCCTGGTCGGCGCGATCGTGGCCGGTTCGATGCTCGGCCAGATCGCGGTCGAGCCGATGGAGGAGCTGGTCCGCACCGAGGCCGCGGCCCCGACCGCCGGCTGAGCCGGGCCGCCCGCCGCCGGGGCGTCCCCGACCGGCCGCCCGCTGAACAGTGGCCTCCCTGGAATCGAACAGCAAGGAACCATCCCGATCTCCCGGGAGTCGTTGATAACGAGGGGGTAACGGGACCCCCGACCAGGAAACGGGGAGCCCATGAACCGGACGACGCACGCGCCGAGCAGGACGGAGGACCGCACCCTCGTCTGGGACGGCTGCCTGAACGTCCGCGACCTGGGCGGACTGCCCACCGCCTCCGGCCGCCCCACCGCCCGCCGCGCGATCGTCCGGGCGGACAACCTGGACCGCCTCACCGCCGAGGGCTGGGACGCCCTCCTCGACCACGGCGTCCGCACCGTGGTCGACCTGCGCGACGCCGGGGAGTACCGGCCGCTCCTCCCGCTCCCCGAGGGCGTCGACCTCGTCCGCGTCCCGCTGGACGAACTGGCCGGCCCCGCCTGGTGGGAGGCCCACGGACAGCTGGACGGCACCCCGCTCGCCTTCCGCCCCTACCTGGACCACTGCCCGCACGCCGCCGCCGCGCTGGTCTCCGCGATCGCCGGTGCCCGCCCCGGCGGCGTGGTCGTGCACTGCGGCGCCGGCCGTGACCGCACCGGCCTGGCCGCCCTGCTGCTGCTCGCCCTGGCCGGGGTCGACCGGGCCGCGATCGCCGAGGACTACCTGCTGAGCGGCCCCAACATCCGCCCGCTGTACGGGATGCTCGGCCTGCCGGACCCGTACCGCCGGATCGACGCGGCGCTCGCCGAGGCCGGAACCACCGCCGAAGCCGCCCTGGCGGCCACGCTGAACGGGCTCGACCCGGCCGACTACCTGCTCGCGGCGGGGGTCGCGCCCGAGCGGATCGCCGCCGTCCGGGAGCGACTGCTGCCCGCCGTGTGACGCGGGCGCAGCACGGGCCGGCTCCCTCTCCATGATCATCGTCAACCAGTGGTTGACGATCCCTGGATCGACAACCTACGGTTGACGCATGGAGAATTCCGTTGTCCCCAACAGCACTCCGCTGCGCCTCGACGACCTGATCGCCGCGATCAAGAAGGTCCACCCCGACGCGCTCGACCAGCTCTCCGACGCGGTCATCGCCGCCGACCACCTCGGAGACCTCGCCGACCACCTCATCGGCCACTTCGTCGACCAGGCCCGCCGCTCCGGCGCCTCCTGGACCGACATCGGCCGCAGCATGGGCGTCAGCAAGCAGGCCGCCCAGAAGCGCTTCGTCCCCAAGGACCCGGGCGCCCCCGACGACCTCGACCCCAGCCAGGGCTTCAGCCGGTTCACGCCCCGCGCCCGCAAGGTCGTGGTGGCCTCGCAGGAGGAGGCCCGCAAGGCCGGCAACGCCGAGATCACCACGGCGCACCTGCTGCTCGGCCTGCTCTCCGAACCCGAGGGCATCGGCGCGAAGGCGCTCGCCGCCCAGGGCGTCACCCCGGAGGCCCTGCGGGCGGTGGCCACCGCCACCCTGCCGGCCGCCGCCACCGACACGCTCCCCGCGCTGATCCCGTTCGACGCCGAGAGCAAGAAGGCGCTGGAGCTGACCTTCCGGGAGGCGCTCAAGCTCGGACACAACTACGTCGGCACCGAGCACCTCCTGCTCGCGCTGCTGGAACTGGAGAACGGCCAGGGCGTGCTGGCCGGGCTGAAGGTGGACAAGGCCGAGGCGGGAACCTTCGTCTCGGAGGCGATCGCCGCCCTCATCGCCGCCCGGAACGAGGAGTCCGAGCAGCCGCCGCAGTGACCCGCCGGCGCCCTGCCCAGGACCCGACTCCCGTCCTGGGCAGGGCCCTTGAGCTCGGAACCCGGATCAGAGCCCGCCTCAGAAACCGGCTCAGAACCCGGAGACGTGGGTGGTGACGATCCGGACCCGGCCGTCCACCGCCGCCTCCAGGGCCGCCCGCAGCCGGGCCGACCGGGCCGGGCCGAGGAGCTCCAGGGCCTCCTCGACCGGCGCCCAGCGGTGGGTGTCCAGCTCGCCGACCGGGACGGTCACGGGGGTGCCGTCCGGGACGGTGCCGAAGTCGAACATGAAGTGCTGGGCCGGGTGGTCGAGTTCGGCCGAGGCGTGGGTCCAGGAAATGGCCAGCAGCTCGCCGGCCTCCCGGACGATGCCGGTCTCCTCCTCCAACTCCCGCCCGGCGCACTCGACCGGGCCCTCACCGAGATCGATCGTGCCGCCCGGGAACTGCCAGTGCTCGCGGTAACCGGCCTTCACGATCAGGACCCGGCCGGACTCGTCCCGCAGCAGGCACCCCGCCGCCGCGTAGATCCGGGGCAGGGAAGCCAGCCATTCCTCACGGGACTTCAAGGGCTCAGCCGTCACGGTGCTCCTCCTGGGGCGGGGTGGGTGCGGTCGGCCCCACTCTGCCACCCGGACCCGCCCGACCGATGAGTCGGAGCCGCCGCACCGGTCCTACCCGGCATGGACACCATGGAGAGCACACCGGGCAGTCCCGTACTGACCTGCGACCTGGGCGCGTTGACCGCCCCCGACCTGGCCGTCGTCGACGCGCTCGCCCGGCTGAGGCTGGCCGCCGCCCGACACGGGGTGACCGTGGTGCTGCTGAACACCGGCGGCCCGCTGCGCGAACTGCTGGCGTTCAGCGGCCTCGCGGCGCTGCTGCCGGACGCGGCCGACCCGCTGGAGCCAGGCCCAGGCCCAGGCCCAGGCCCGGACCCGGACTCCGGCCTCGCGGCGCTACTCGGCCTCCAGCCGGGGCGGGAGGCCGAAGAGCGGGAAGAGCACGTCGGTGTCCAGGAAGTGGGTGAACCCGGTGATCCGGCCCTCTGACACCTCCGGCACGACCAGCGACCACGGCTCGTGCCCGCCCGCCGGGCTCGGCCGGTACTGGGCGAAGGCCCGGCCGCCGTTGGCCGGCACCGGGAGCATGCGGGAACCGCGGCAGCCGATCCCCGGGCCGAGCATCCAGTCGCGGATCTCTCCCCGCCCGCGCAGCCACATCGCGAACGGCGGCATGTTGAGCGTGACGTCCTCGTGCAGCAGCGCGGCGAGACCGTCCATGTCGTACGCCTCGAAGGCGCGGACGTAGCGGTCCAGCAGCGCCCGGTGCTCCGCGTCCAGCGCGGGAGCCGGCCGGGCGGACGCAGGGTCGGTGGCGAGCACCGCCCGGGCCCGCTGGAGCGCGCTGTTGACCGAGGCCACCGTGACACCGAGCAGTTCGGCCACCTCGGCGGCCTTCCAGCCGAGCACCTCGCGCAGGATCAGCACCGCACGCTGCCGGGGCGCGAGGCGCTGGAGCACGGCGACGAAGGCCAGCTTCACCGAATCGCGCTGGGCGGCCACCTCGGCCGGATCCCCCGTCTCGGGCAGCACCCGGCCGTCCGGCACCGGGCCGATCCACGTCACCTCGGGCAGCTGGGTGCCGTGGGCCGTGGTCACCGTGACCGGCTCGGCCAGGTCCATCGGACGGGCCCGGCCGTTGCGACCGTTCAGCGCGTCCAGGCAGACGTTGGTGGCTATTCGGTACAGCCAGGAGCGCAGCGCGGCGCGCCCCTCGAAGCCCCGGTGCCCGCGCCAGGCGCGGACCATCGTCTCCTGCACCGCGTCCTCGGCCTCGAAGACCGAGCCGAGCATGCGGTAGCAGTAGCCCGTCAACTCGGTGCGGTACCGCTCCGACTGGAGCTCGACCGGCTCCTCCGTGATCACGTCGACCATGGCGCGCCCCCGTCGTCCTGCCCTGTGCCCTGCTGTGTGCTGTGTGCTGTGCCGAACGCGACGAACGTAGCGCACGGGTCCGACAACCGCCCTCCGAGCCCGGACACCGCCCGAACCACCGCCCTGAGCGACGCCCTGAGCGCACGTCAGGGGCGGGCGCCGCGCTTCGGCACCCGCCCCTGACGTGCGACCCGGCGGTACGGCACAGCGGTACCGCCGGGTGCGGCGACTCAGTGGGCGGAGTGCTTCTCCGCGCCGCGGTGCCGGTGCCCCTTGAGCTCGGCGTGCATCGCCGGGGCCGCGTGCACCGCCGTGCCCGGCGCGTCCCTCCCGCCGTGCCGGAAGGCCTCGCCGCCGCCGTACCCGGCGGTGGCGGCGGCCGGTGCGCCGGCATGCGGCGCCGGCCCGAGCCGGGTCGGCGGGCTCGCCATGCCACGGCGCTCCAGCAGCTCCTGGGTGCCCTGGCGGAACTTGGCGGTACCGCCGGGCGTCAGCTTGGTCATCGTCGGCCTCCCTTCGTCGGCCACCGGCCGGACGGCTGCCGGCCGGAGGAACCGCACGGGCGTCTTGTCCGGATTTTATCCGGATTGCGGTCCCGTGCCACCGGGGAAGGCCGCCCGCTTCGGCTCTCGGGAGCCTCAGCCCATGACCTCGTGGACGAAGCACCAGCGCCAGTCCTCCCCCGGCTCGTACGAGCGGATCACCGGGTGGGAGGTGTCGTGGAAGTGCGCGGTGGCGTGCCGCTGCGGCGAGAAGTCACAGCAGCCGATGTGGCCGCAGTCCAGGCAGATCCGCAGGTGCACCCAGTCCCGGCGGCCCTGCGCCAGGCAGTCGGCGCAGCCGTCGGCCGGCGGGCGGGGCTCGATCTGCTGAGGGGCCAGAGCGAGGTCTTCGCAGGCGCTCATGTCTGAAAGGCTATGCCGCCCCGGCGCGCCGCGCCCGCTCAGCGCCGTCCGCCCGGACGCCCGCCCCCGAATCCGCCCCCGGCACTCCGGTGTCCCCGCTCCTCATCGGCATCCCCGCTCCCCGCCCACGGGTGGCATGGGAGCATGCCACCCGTGGCGATCGTGGCGGGGAGAACGAACGGCGACACCGACGGCGACACCGGCGGTGCGTCCGCGCAACGGGTGCGCGACGCGGGGACGCGGGACGACGGCGCCGGAACTGCCGGCGGAAGCGGGCGGGGCACGGCCGCCGCCCGGATACCCGAACGGGCGGCGGGCACCGGCCGGTTCCGGGTCCACCCGCTGCCCACCGGCGACCGGGTCCGGCAGCCCGTCGCCCTGATCCGGCTGCTCGGCGGCCTGTTCGCCATCGCCCTCACCCTGCTGCTCGCCGACTACGCCCGCGCCACCACCGGCGGCATCGCGGCCGACGTCGCCGTGGCGGCCACGATGGTGCCGCGCCCGCTGGCGAGCCTGGCCGGCGGGCTCACCACGGCCGCCGTCCTGCTGCTGCCGGTCGGCCTCGCCGTCCGCCGCCTACTGGGCCCGGACCGGCGACGCGCCCTCCAACAGGTCTCCGACGGACTGCTCGCCGCCGTCCTCGCGTACGGCGCCACGCTCGGCCTGGACCTGTGGGCCGACAACCTCGCCCCGGTCTCGCTGCTCTCCGCGCTCACCCAGCCGCTGCCCGGCGACGTGCTCGGGCACACCGAGCCCGTCTACGGCTACCTCGCGCCGGTCCTCGCCTTCATGACCGCCTCCGGCAGCCGCGAACGCCGCCTGTCCTGGACCGTCCTCACCCTCTCCGGACTCGCCGGAATCACCGGCGGGTACGCCACCCCCACCGCGCTGCTGCTCGGGCTGCTGATCGGCTGGACCGGCGCCCACGGCACCCTGTACGCGGTCGGCACCCCCGACCCCTGCCCCCGGCCCGGCGAGATCCTGCGCGCCCTGCGCGACAGCGGCCTGCGCCCGGTCGAGGCCCAGCCCGCCGGCCCCGACCGCTACCGGGTCCGGCAGGCCGACGGCCTCCCCGACCTCGACGTCCAGCTCCTCGACCGGCAGGCCGTCACCGCCGCCGCCGTCCAGCGCGCCTGGCGCCGACTGCGCCTGCGCACCGCCCCCGACCCGCGCGCCCTGCGCTCCCCGCGCACCGGGCTGGAACACGAGGCCCTGGTCACCTACGCGGCCCTCGCGGCCGGTGTCCGCACCCGCAGCATCGCCGCCACCGCCGGCATCGGCCAGGACACCGCCCTCATCGCGTACGAGCGGCTGGCCGGACGCACCCTGGACGAACTCGCCGACGAGGAGGTCACCGACGAACTGCTCACCGACGCCTGGCGGCAGCTCGTCCTGCTCCAGCGCCGCGAGATCGCCCACCGCGCCCTCGTCCCCTCCTCCCTGCTGATCGACGACTCCGGCGCCGTCCACCTGGTCGACTTCGCCGACGGCGACATCGCGGCCACCGAACTCGTCCTGCGCTGCGACCTCGCCCAGCTCCTCACCACCCTCGCCCTGCGCGCCGGCGCCGCCCGCTCGGTCCGCACCGCCACCGCCGTCCTCGGCCCCGACCCCGTCGGCGCCGCCCTCCCGCTGCTCCAGCCCATCGCCCTCACCCACACCACCCGCCGCGCCCTCAAGCAGCACGCCAAGCAGAGCGCCAAGCAGAGCGCCCGGCAGACCGTCGCGGAGGCGTCCGCACCGGCGGGCGGAGGCGGGGGCGCGGCCGGTGGCCGTGGCGGCGCCGGAGGCGCCAGCGACACCGTGGGCAGCGCGGCGGGCCCGGCCGACGGCGAAGCCGAGGCCGGTGGCGCAGCCGCCCACGGCGGCCTGCTCGACGAGATCCGCGCCGAGGTGCTGCGCGCCCGGCCGCAGGTGGTGGGCCAGCCGGTGCGGCTGGAGCGGTTGCGGCCGCGGACCCTGCTGGTCGTGGTGGGCGGGATCGTGGCCGGGTGGCTGCTGATCCCGCAGCTGTTCGCGGCGGAGGACAATCCGATCGCCACCCTCGTGGACGCCGATCCGTGGTGGCTGCTGCTCGCGCTGGTCGCCGCGGCGAGCAGCCACGTCGCGGCGGCGATGGGCTTCGTCGGTTTCGTGCCGGAGCGGCTGGACTTCCGCAACGCGGTGCTGGCGCAGGTGGCCGGGTCGTTCGTGAAGCTGGTGTCGCCCGGCGGCGTCGGCGGGATCGCGCTGAACACCCGGCTGTTGCAGCGGGCCGGGATCCCCACCGCGCAGGCGCTGTCCAGCGTCGGGGTGGGGAACCTGATCGGCCTGGCGCTGCATCTGCTGCAACTCGGCGCCTTCGTCTACCTGATGGGCTTCGATCCGGGCGGCTCCGAGCTGGACGCGCTGCCCCCCGTGGTCGGCGGGCTGGCCGGGGCGGCGGCGCTGCTGGCGGTGGTGTCGGCGATCCCGGTGGCCCGGCGCTGGCTGGCGACCCGGCTGCGGCCGCTGACCGCCGAGGTGCTGCCGCGGATGCTGGACCTGCTGCGCAGCCCGGCCCGGCTGGCGGTGGGGGTGACCGGGCAGCTGCTGGTGTCGATCTGCCTGATCGCCTGCCTGTACTGCTCGGTGCGGGCGATCGGCCGGGAGCCGTCCTTCGCCGCCGTCGCGGTGGTGTTCCTGGTGGGCAACGCGGTGGGCAGCGCGGCGCCGACCCCGGGCGGGGCCGGGGCCGTGGACGGGATGCTGGTCGTGCTCCTCCAGCGGACCGCGTCGATGGAGGAGGGCGGCGCGCTGGCCGCCGTGACGCTGTACCGCCTGCTGACGCTGATCCTGCCCGTGCTGCCGGGCTGGGCGGCGATGGCCTGGCTGCAACGCCGCCGGGCCCTGTAGCCGCCCCGAACCGCCGACCGCCCCGAACCGCCGACCGGCCGGGGCCCGGTGACCGCGCCCATGGCCTGGTGACCCGCCGGGCCCGGCTACTCCCGGTAGTCGTCCTGGTCGTGCCGGACCGGCCGGTTCTGCTCCACCACGTCCGCGATGTTGGTCGCCGGGTCCGCGCCGGCGGCCAGGCGTTCGGCCACCTCCTCGTTCGCGTCGCGCTCGGTCGCCTTCTCCCCGGGCTCCTCGGGCTCGACGGTCTCGGGGGTCTCGTCGGTCAGGTACTCCTCGTGCTGTTCCTGCGGCATGGCGTCCGTCCTCACTGTTCGGAGGCCTTCACGGGCCCGCTGGCGGTACTGGCAGTATCCGTCGCCCGGCGCCCGGACGCGATGTGCCGGGACCGCTCGGGCGTACGGCCGCCGCTGCCGCCCGCCCCGTCGGATTGACCCACGAAACAGCCTCCCGAATGACCCAGGCTCCGGGTGCATTCCACTCCTAGGGTCGCAGTCATGACGACGAACGAGAACACCGCGACCGCCGCCCGCCTCGACTACGCCCGCACCGCCCCCAAGGTGTTCCGCGCGATGATCGCCCTGGACGCCGCCGCCCGCGAGGGCCTGGACCCGGCCCTGGTCGAGCTGGTCCAGATGCGCACCTCCCAGCTGAACGGCTGCGCGTACTGCCTGGACATGCACGCCAAGGACGCCCGCAAGGCCGGCGAGACCGACGAGCGGATCTACCTGCTGCCGGTCTGGCCGGAGGCCCCGGCCGGGGTGTACAGCGAGCGCGAGCGGGCCGCCCTGGCCCTCGCCGAGGAGATCGCCCGGATCGGCGACGGCGTCTCGGACGCCGTGTACGCCCGGGCCGCCGCGCACTTCGCGGAGGCCGAGCTGGCGCAGCTGATCTCGGTCTGCCTCACCATCAACGCCTGGAACCGGATCAACGTGGCCACCCGCAAGACCCCCGGCGCCGCCTGACCGCACCACCTGACCGCACGCCCGGCCGCACCGCCCGTCGGCCGGGCGTTCCGGAACCTCGGCCGGAACGCCCGGCAGGCCGCCGGGGGTACGATCGGTGCCGTAAGAAGGGCTAACCCACACCCACCCGGTGGCCCCGAGGCCCATACGAACGACGGGGAAACCATGTCCGGCTCGCACTACTTCACCGGTGCACCCGAGGTCGCCAGCGACCGCCGGCCGATCACGGTCTCCCTGCCGGACCTCACCCTGGAACTGACCACCGACACCGGGGTGTTCTCCCGCAGCCGGCTCGACCCGTGCACCCGGATCCTGCTGGAGCACGCCCCGCAGCCGCGGGTGCGCGGCCCGATCCTGGACATCGGCTGCGGCTACGGCCCGATCGCGCTGACCTGGGCGAGCCGCCGCAAGCGCCTCCCGGTCTGGGCGGTGGACGTCAACGAGCGGGCCCTGGAGCTGGTGCGGCTGAACGCCGAGGCACTGGGGCTCGGCAACGTCCAGGCCGCCCTGCCCGACGACGTCCCCGAGGACGTCCGCTTCGCCACCATCTACTCCAACCCGCCGATCCGGATCGGCAAGGCCGCGCTGCGCCGCCTGCTCACGCACTGGCTCGACCGGCTGACCCCGGACGGCTCGGCGTTCCTGGTGGTGCAGAAGCACCTGGGTTCGGACTCGCTCCAGAAGTGGCTGAACGAGCAGGGCTACCCGACCAGCCGGGTCACGTCGGTCAACGGGGTGCGGATCCTGGAAGCGCGGCCCCGCCCCGAGGTGGGCGAGGGCTCCGAGAGTGGACGAGGAACGACGACGTGAAGCAGCTGCGCCCGACCGAACTCAAGCGCCTGCACCGCTCGTGGCGGCGCAGCAACGAGTTCCGGCTCGCGATGATCCTGGAGAACCTCCAGTCTCCCTTCAACGTCGGCTCGGTGGTCCGCACCGGCGCGGCGATGGGCGCCGAGAAGCTGTACCTGACCGGGGACACCCCGTCGGTCCGCTCGTCCGGCGCCCAGAAGGCCGCGATGGGCACCGACAAGTACCTGAAGGTGGAGCACTTCCCGACCGTCGCCGAGGCGATCGCGGCGGCCAAGGCGGACGGCTTCAAGGTGGTCGGCCTGGAGCTGGCGGACGAGGCGGTGCCGATGTTCGCCGCCGAGCTGACCCCGGCGGTGGCCTTCGTGCTCGGGCACGAGGACCGCGGGGTCACCGCCGACGCGCTGGCGCTGTGCGACCAGGTGGTGTTCGTGCCGCAGCTGGGCCGGGTCGGCTCGCTGAACGTCTCGGCGGCCGCGACGGTGGCCTGCTACGAGGCGCGCCGGCAGGGGTACGCGATCAGCGGCACCCCGGACGGCGAGCTCGGAGCCGACCTCGGAGCCGACCTGGGCGACGACGAGTAGACGGAACACGCGAAGCCGGGAGCCCGGGCCGTCGGTGGACGGCCCGGGCTCCCGGCTTTCGGCGGGTCTCCGGCCCGGCGCCCGGCCCGGCCGGGCGCCCCGCCAACGCGGCGCCGGCCGGCTGTTCGGCGGGCTGCCCCGGTGCCGCCGAGCCGACGGTGAGGCGGCGCAGGTCGCGGCTGAGCAGCGCCGCGACGGTGGCCAGCACCACCAGCCCGGCACCCCACAGCAGCGTCTGCGGCACGCCGATCCGGTGCGCCACCGGCCCCGCGACCATCTCGCCGACGGGCAGGGCGATGAACGAGCCCAGCGCGTCGTAGGAGTACACCCGGGCGAGCCGGTCGGCCGGGACGTTCTCCTGGAGCGACACGTCCCAGGCCACCCCGAACTGCTCCAGGGCCACGCCGTTCAGGAACATCGCCACCCCGAGCAGCAGCGCGCCCGGCGCCTCGGCGAGCACCACCAGCGGCACCGCCTCCAGCGCGACCAGGGCCACGCCCAGGTACAGCGCGTGCCGCACCCGCGAGCGCGCCGCGAGGAAGCCGCCCGCGACCGCGCCCGCCATCTGCGCGGCCAGGACCGCGCCCCACGGGCCGCGCCCGAAGGTGTCGTCGGCGATGCCGAGGCCGAGGACCTGGATGCCGCCGGCGACGACGGCGTTCACCACGGTGAACTGGAGCACCACCGCCACCACCCAGCTGCGGGCGGTGAACTCGCGCCAGCCCTCCCGCAGTTCGTGCAGCGGCCGGGCGGGCTCGGCGGCCTCCTCCGGCTCGGCGTCACTCGCCGCCGTCCGGACGCCGCGGAAGCACAGCGCGGCGAGGAACAGGCAGAGCGCGTTGGCCGCGAGCCCCCAGCCGGGGCCGATCAGCGCCGCGATCACCCCGCCCAGCGAGGCGCCCACGATCATGCCGAGGTTGATGGCCATCCGCATCAGGGCGTTGGCCGGCCGCAGCACCTCCGCGGGCACGGTCTGCGGGGTCAGCGCCGCCGAGGCCGGCAGCGAGAGCGCGGACAGGGCGCCGTTCGCCACGCTGAGGACGACCAGCAGCGGGACCGAGGTCCAGCCGGCCAGGACGCTCAGCGCGACCACCGCCTGCACCAGGGCGGCTCCGGCCGCCGAACCCTGGAGGACCAGGGCCCGGGAGAACCGGTCGGCGACGACGCCGCCGAGGAGCAGCAGCACCACGTTGGCCACCGAACGCGCGCCCACCACGAACCCGAGGTCGGTCGTCGACCCGGTGAGGTCGAGGACCGCGAAGCCGAGCACCACGGGGGCCATCGCGTTGGCGAAGTAGATCAGCAGCCGCCCTCCGGCGAGTCGCCGGAAGGCGCGGTGCCGCAGCGGCAGGAAGATCTGGCTCCCGGCCGGGGAGGGCGTCATGCGGTCGGACTCCCAGGGCTTCGGCCGGGCTCGGCCGGGGTCGGCGGGGAAACGGTGAAGTGCACGCGCCGGGTGGAGATGCCGAGGTCGTGCACCGCGTACGGGGTGAAGTAGTACGCCTGCGGCGTGGCCTCGGCGGCGATCTCCACCTCGAAGTCGCACCGGGCGCTCTGCCCGGCCCCAACGTCCTTGCGGCTCAAGGCCGGACGCACTCGGGCGTTCAGGTACATGGGCAGCACGATACCGGTGTTGACGGTGCCCGCCCGGTGCGGAGCCACGGTGACGGAGACGTGCAGCACCGTTCCGGCCTCGACCTGTTCGGGCGCCGAGACCCGCAGTTCCGTGCCGTCCACCGGGGAGTTGACCACGTCGCCGCACCGCGCGCAGAGCCCCTGCACCGTGTCGGCGATCACCGGGAGCAGCCCGCGACGGGTGTAACTGCGCAGCGGGCGGCCGCAGTTGCACAGCCAGTCGAGGTCGACGGGCTCCTCGGCGGTGCTGCGCTCGCCGAAGTAGGTCGGGAACTGGAGCACCGGCTCGTCGTGGTGCTTGGCGATCCGGTGGGCCAGCGCGAGGTCCAGGGACTTCGCCTCCTCGGCGATCGCGGCCAGCGCCGCCGGGCCGTCCTGGGGGGACAGCGCGACGAGCCGCGAGGCGTAGCGCAGCATGCTGTCGGAGAGCTGCCGCAGCCGCGGGCGCAGCGGGTGGTCCCCGCTCAGCAGCCCGCTGTCGATCAGGCCGGACAGCCGGGCGCCGACGGTGTGCAGCGGGAAGCCGGCCACGTCGTCGGCGGCGGCGTCGGTGGCGGGCGCCGCCGGTTCGACGGCCCCGCCGGAGCGCAGCCCGATCTGGACGAACGACGGGTAGGGGTTGATGTCCCTCAGCCGCTCGTTGATCGCCCTGGCCGCGTTCCGCCCGGCCGAACTCCCGGTGAGCCAGGCGAGGTTGTCCGGGCGCGCGCCGTCGCAGGCCGTCAGGGTGGCGACGACGGTCTGCGCCGGGCCGTCCAGGGCGTCGAGCAGGATCACGTACTTCGGGTCGTACATCGCGTGGTCGGTGAGCGGGCCGCTGAAGCAGTTGGCGAGCACCAGCTCCGCGGCCTTGATCCGCCGGGTGGGGATCAGCTTCTCCTCGGGCTTGGTGCAGCCCAGCCCGTACGCGCACTTGGGGCCGGCCAGGGCCGGGTCCCGTTCGCCGACCGGGCTCAGCCCGCAGAGGGTGAACCGGCCCAGGTTGAGCTGGTCGTCCTTGCCGTTGCCGTGGAACAGCACCCGGCGCCAGACCCGGTCCAGGGCGATGCCCCGGATGTCCCGGTGCCGGACGTCCTCGGCGCCGAACCAGACGGTGCCGGGGGCGGCCGGCTGGCCGTCCAGCTCCGAGACCATGCCGGTCTCGCCGTGCGGCGCGGGGTCGGCGTACTGCTTGGCGACCACCCAGCTGACGGTGTGCGCGTCCCGGCCGGTGAGCAGGAAGAGGTCCCGGCCCTGGGCGTAGGCCTGCTCGACGACGTCCTGGACGGCGTCCGCGCGCAGGTCCTGGTAGCTGCCGAGGACGAGGACGGAGCCGGTGTCCGGCAGGTCCGACACCTTCGCGACCCAGGTGCGGGCCAGCGGCGCGGCGAGGCGCCTGACCTCCTCGGGCAGCGAGGCGCCGACGACCACGCCGGTCGCGGCGGGCTCCGGGGCGCGCCGGCCGGCGTAGACCGGCCCGGCCAGCGCGATCCCGTCGAGCAGGTCGCCGCGCGCGCCGGTCCACACCGGGATCGCGGCGGTGCCGGTGCCGTCGGCCAGCCATCCGGTGACGGCCTCGGCGTAGCCCGTCAGCCCCTGGTGGGTTCTGAACAGGGAGTCCGCTCCCGGCTCGGTCATGCGTCCGCCACCTTGAGCTCGAAGTGGTCGAGCACGGCCTGCATGCGCTGCTCGGCCTCCTCGGCGGTGGCGCCCTCGACGTGGACGTAGCCGGTGCTGGCGTGCGAGGCGCGCGGCGGGTCGAGCAGGTCGCCGGGCTGGGCGGTCAGGTGGGCGCCGATGACGCCGGGCAGCCGGAGCAGCTCCTCCTCGGTGCTGATGCTCACCAGCCGGCCGGGCCGGGTGGGCAGCAGCAGGTCGCCGACCGCGCGGTCCCGGGTGTACTCGGGCACCGGGACCCGGTCGAGGTAGGTGTCGAGGATGACGTGCAGGAAGTCGAAGCCGTACGCGAGCCCGTGGTTCATCGGGACCTCGCAGCCGCTCAGCCGGGCCGCGACCTCGCTCATGTAGAACTCGCCGTCCTCGGTGAGGAAGAACTCGCCGTGCAGGTAGCCGTACGGGATGGTCAGCCCGTCGGTCAGCCGCTGGGCCAGTTCCTTGGCGTCGACCGGGAGCCGCTCGCTCGGCGCGTAGGTGATGTTGGCGTTGATCGCCCCGTCCAGGACCTCGATGATCGGGCGAGGGTTCTTGGACAGGTAGGCGTCCACGACCCGGCCGCGGGCGATCACCGCGCAGAGCTGGAACTCGCGGCCGGCGATGTACTGCTCGACCATCCACTCCAGCTTCGGGTCCAGCGGCGGGATGTCGGCGAGCCCGGCGGGGGAGTCGATCCGGTAGGTGCCGATGCAGGAGTCGGAGTCGATCGGCTTGAGGATCACCGGCCAGCCGTGGTCGGCGCCGAAGGCCTCGACGTCGGCCAGGACGGCGACCGGGCGGTAGGCCGCGTGCGGGATGCCCAGTTCGGCGTAGCGGTCCTTCATGGTCTTCTTGTTGCGCACCCAGGCGACCTGCTCCTCGCTCAGGTGCGGCAGGCCGACCAGGCCGGCGAAGCGCTGGGCGGTCGCCTGGAGCGCCTCGTTGGGGTTGCAGAAGTACTGCGGGCGGTCGGCGACGGTCTCGATCCAGGCCAGGTAGCGGGCGGCCTCCTCCTCCAGCGGGGCGGCGGTCGCCAGGGTGAAGGTCGGGACGTCGGCGGTGCGCTCGACGTACTCCGGGGTCAGCTCGACGGAGTCGAACCGCAGCAGCACGGTCGAGACGTCGTCGCGGCCGAGGACGCTGTCGGTGAAGGTCGCACGGCGGCTCTCGACCAGGAGGACGACGGGGCGCGGGGGCGTGGTCATAGGGGTTCCTCGTTGGAGCGGTACGGGTGTGGGGAGTCGGGGGCGGTCGGCCGGTCAGCCGGTCGGCCGGTCAGCCGGTCGGTCGGCCGGTCAGCCGGTCAGCCGGTCAGCCGATGACGCGGGTCGCGCCGTCCAGCCGGCCGGGCCGGGTGCGCCGCAGGTCGCGGACGACGTTGACGCGCTTGAGCCAGCGGTCGGCGCCGTCGAAGCCGGCCCGGAACGCCCGGCGGCCGTGCACCACGTTGCGGTTGTCGACGAAGCAGACGTCGCCGGTCTGGATGAAGACGTCCGTCAGATTGCCGTCCAGGTGGGCGACCACCCAGTCCAGGGCCCGCGCCGCCTCGGGGTCCTCCGCCCGGGCCTGGAAGAAGTCGCGGTCGATCCGCAGCACCGGGACGTCGGCGTGGCCGCTGAGGATGGCGACCGGGTCCATCGGCGCCTCGTCCTCGGCGAACTCGTGCGAGGAGTCGGGGATCGCGACGAACCGCGGCTCGGCGAGCACCCGGGCGACGTCCTCGGGCATCCGCCGGACGTCGACGTGCGAGACGGTGGTGGCCACCTCGGTGCTGTTGCGCAGCGCGAACAGGCCGACCCAGTCCGCGCGGTGCGGGGAGAAGGCGTCCTCGGTGTGCCAGCCCAGTTCGAGCTCGCTGGAGGCGGAGACCAGGCTCTGCTCGTAGCCGCGGCTCGGCAGCACGTCGGTGACCAGGCGGCCGGACTGCTGGGTGGCCCAGCCGATGACGTCGCCGAGCAGGGCGGAGTACAGCACCAGCAGGGCGCCGTAGACGTGGCTGGCCTCGGTGTCGGCCACGCTCCAGTGGTCGGGGGTGCGGCCCAGGGCCCCCTGGTCGACCAGGTTGCCGCGGATCATGGTCGCGTGCGCCCGCTCGTCGCGGCGGGCGTCGTTGAGGTGCCGGCGCACCGCGAGCGGCAGCTCCTGGGCGAGCACCGGGGCCTCGTCGAGGAAGCGCAGGTCGTTGGCGGCCTTGAAGGTCCGGACGCAGTCCGCGGCCAGCTCGTGGGCGGCGCGGGCGTCCCGCTCGGTGAGTTCGAGGATGTGGTGGTGCGGGCCCTGGGTGTCGGCCTGCCCGCCGGCTGCGTGGATGTCTGCCGTTGCAGTCATGGAGAAACCTTGAGTCTGTGAGGGAGGAGGGACCGGGGAGGCGGGGGATCAGCCGCCGGTCCGGAGGTCGGCCGCCTCGTGCTCGTTGAGGAAGTCGAGGCAGAGGTCGCGCAGGTCCTCGGGGTGGACCACCCGCCAACCGGTCGGCGCCGGTACGGGCTTGGGCCACAGGGCAGGTCGGCCGTGGTCGTCGGCGAGCACGACGAAGGTGCCGTACTCGTCCTCGAAGGGGTCGTCGGACCACGGCCCGTCGAGGACCTCCAGCCGGCCGTCCGGGCCGCTCCGGGCGGCTCGGCCGGTGCGCCACATGCGCTCGCCGGAGGTCTCGAAGGGGTCGGGGACGAAGCGGTCGCCGGTGGCGTCGGGCCGGTCGGCGTACCCGAGCGCGAGGCCCGCGCCCGCCAGGTACAGCGCGCCGGTCCCGCCCGGGGCCACCGGGCGCAGCTGGGCGTCGAGCACGTGGGCCCGGTGGTTCCAGGCCGGGCGCGGGTCGGCGCCGGGTCGGTGGACGACGGTGGTCCGGGCCTCGGGCCGGCCGGCCCGGACGGTCAGCGTGCGGCCGTGGGCGCCGGCGAGGGCGTGGACCTCGGGGCTCGCGTCGTCCCGGTCGGTGGACACCGTCAGGAAGGCGGGTGCGTCGGCGGCCAGGGCGGCCGCCAGCGGGTCGGTGGTCAGCGCGTGGTCGGCGCCGCTGCCGCGCAACCAGTCGGCCAGGCCGGGCAGGTCCTCGTACCGCTTGGGCTCCGGCACCAGCACCGTGGCGCCGGCGGCGAGCGACTCCAGCAGGTCGAGCGCGGCGGCGGTGCCGGGGTAGCCCGGGTGCAGCCAGGCGGTGCGCTCCCCCGGCTGCTCGGCCGCGCGCCAGGCGGCGGCGGTGGCGATGCCCTCGGCGCCGATCAGCACCCCGCCGGCCTCCGGGGTGGCGGTGGCGGCCAGCAGCACCGGGTGCCGCGGGGTCGGCGCGACGGCGGGGCCGTCGTCGCCCGGCCCGGGGTCGGGCGTGCCGGGGTCGGGCGTGCCGGGGTCGGGCGTGCCGCCGAGCACCAGCCGGGTGGCCGGGGCGGCCTGTTCCGGCACGGTCCGGTCGGCCTCGGCGTCGAGCAGCAGCACGCCGGCCCGCGCCACCAGGGCCGTCGGGAGCGCCGCCGGGTCGACGGGCAGGCAGACGGCGCCCGCCTTGGCGACGGCCAGCAGGGCCGTCGCGAAGGCGGCCGGGGAGGCGATCGCGGTGGCCACGACCGTGCCCGGCCCCGCCCGGTGCCCGGCGAGCGTGCGGGCGAGCAGGTCGGAGCGGCGGTCCAGCTCCGCGTAGGTCAGCGGCTGCGGGCCGTCGTCGAGGGCGACGGCGTCCGGGTGCTGCCCGACCCGCGCCGCGAACAGCTCGGGCACCGTGGCGGCCGGGACGGCCCGGCGTTCCCCGGCCCAGGCCTGCCGGGAGTCCGCCAGGGCCCGGTCGGAGTGCAGCCGCAGCGCTCCGATGCCCTGCTCGGGCCGGTCGAGGGCCGATCCGAGCAGCGTCACCAGGCTGTCGAGCAGCGCCGGGACGGCCTGCGCCGCGATCGCGTCCACGCGGTAGGAGGCCTCGACGTCGATGCCCAGCGGCTCGCCGGTGGCGCTCTGCCGCTCGGTCAGCACCAGCGCCAGGTCCGCGTCCGGGTGCGGCCGGCGGGGCTGCTCGGCCCGGACCACCAGGCCCGCGGTCTCGAAGGCCGCCCCGGCCTGCGGGGCGACGGCGAGCACGATCCCGCCGGGCCTGGCCGGGACGGGCTCCTCGCGGAACGCCGCCAGCTGGGTGGCGCGGACCCGCTGGAGCAGCGCGGCGAAGGAGGGGTCGCCCGAGGTGTCCGTCCGCAGCGGCACGGTGCGGGTGTACGGGCCGACGGCGTGCCGCAGGGCCTCGCCGCCGCGCGCCGGGACCGGGGTGGCGAGCACCAGGTCGGTGCCCGCGTCGAGCCGGGTGAGCAGGGCGGCCAGGCCCGCGTGCGCCGCCATCAGGACGGTGGCGCCCTGGTCGGCGGCGAACTGCGCCAGTCGGCGGTGCAGTTCGGCGTCGACGGTGGCCTCAGCCCGGCCGATCCGGAGGTGGTCGGCGGAGGTGACGTCGGCCCGGGCGGCGTCGGCCGCGGCCTTCGGCAGCGGGGTCGGCTCAGGGGTGTCCGCCGCCGGCTCGGGCCGCGCGGTGACGGCCCCGGGGGCGGCGGCGGCCGGCCAGCGCGGCGCCTCGTCCACCGCGCGGGCCTCGTACGCCCGGACCAGGTCCGCGGCGAGCGGCAGGTACGAGAGGGCGTCGACCAGTTCGGGGCGGAACGCCAGCACCAGCAGGTGGTCGTCCGGCGCGAACGCGAACAGCCTGACAGCGCAAGGGAGTTCGCTGCCAAGCGAGTGACGCCCGGCCTCCTCCGACAGGTCGGCCGCACCGGCCTTCCCCGGCGGTTCGGCGGTCAGCGCGTCGACCGTCAGGGCGGACAGCGCGTGGTGCCGGCGGGCCAGGTCCTTCAGCGCGGACTCCAGGGCCTTGACGTCCAGCGCCCCGTCGAAGCGCACCGGCAGCACCAGGTTGCCGGTGCCGCCCTCGGCCCCGGCCGGCCCGTCGGACCGGTCCTGGTCGCCGGCCAGCGCGGCGAGCCCCCGCACCGTGGGCGCCTCGTACAGCGCCCGGGTGCCGGGATCGACCTTGAGGGTGGCACGCAGCCGGGCGACCAGGCGCGCGGCGATCAGGGAGTGCCCGCCGAGCGCGAAGAAGTCGGAGTCCGCGTACACCTCGCGCTTCGGCAGTCCGAGGACCTCGGCGAACAGGTCGCGGACGATCTCCTCGACCGGCGTCCCCGGCAGCGAGCCGGGCATGGCGGCGGCGAGGCTCGGGGCCGGCAGGGCGCGCCGGTCGACCTTCCCGTTCGGGGTGAGCGGCAGGGCGTCGACCGTCATCAGCGCGGCCGGGACCATGTAGTCCGGCAGCTGCCGCTGGAGGTAGGCGCGCAGGGTCACCGCCAGGTCGACGGTGCTGTCGAAGGCGGTGGGGGTGTTGGCGCAGTCGGCGGCCTCGGGGGCCGCGGCGTCGTCCAGGGCGTAGCCGGCCGTCAGCGGGCCGGCCTCGGTGCCGGGAGCGAGCAGGACGATGTCGACGGCCTGGTCGGCGTCGGCCGACCAGGTCGCGAACGCCCGGTACCCGGCGCGCTCGCCGAGGGCGCAGAGCTCCTCCGGGTCGGGGGCGGCGTCCGTCCGCCCGGCCTGCCGGGCGGCCTCGGCGAGGCCGACGCCGGAGTCGATCCCGCGCATCACGGTCCACTCCCGGTGGATCCGGGCGTTGGGCACCCCGGCGATCCGCAGCGCGGCGGGCGCCTCGGCCCCCAGGTGCTCCGCCAGCTCGGCGGCGGAGGCCAGGTCGGTGCCCCAGCCGAGCCGCGGCAGCTCCCGCAGGTCGGCGACCGGCTCGCCGGTGCTCAGCACGGCCTCGTAGCGGTAGCGGCTGAGCTCGTTGTGGTGGGTGCCGCGCTTGATCCGGACGTCCACCGCGCGGATCGCCGGCAGCTCGCGGGCCAGCGTGGTGAACAGCGCCGGGGAGAGCAGCAGTTCGGTCTCCAGCTCGATCCGCTGGCCGATCGAGCGGCGGGTGCTCTCGACGTCCCGCTCCTGCCCGTCGGCGCCGGCCCGGGCCAGTTCCACGCCGGTCTGCATGCAGCGCAGCAGGTCCAGGTTGCGCAGGTCGCCGAGGAAGAACGAACCGCCCGGGGCGAGCAGTGGCAGCACCCGCTCGATCACGGTCCGCAGGTACTCGACGTTGGGGAAGTACTGGATGACCGAGTTGATCACGACCGTGTCGAAGTGCCCGACGGGCAGCTCGTCCACCACGTCCGCGGCCCGGCAGCGCAGGTGGACCCGGCCGCGCAGGCGCGGGTCCGCCTCGGTCTGGGCACGCAGCGCCTCGATCACCGCCGGGGAGAAGTCGGTGCCCCAGTACTCCTCGCAGTCCGGGGCGAGCTGGGACATCAGCAGACCGCTGCCCACGCCGATCTCCAGCACCCGGCGCGGCCCGAGCTCGCGGATGCGGTCCACCGTCGCCGCGCGCCACTCCCGCATCTGGTCGAGGGGGATCGGCAGGTCGTCGTAGCTGCTGTTCCAGCCCACGAAGTTCTCGCCGAGGTCGGTGGACTCGGCGTCCTCGTAGAGGGTTTCGTAGATCTCCCGCCACTCGGTGACCTGGCTGGCCGACTCCGCGGCGGCGGCGGCCGCGGGCACCACGTGGGCGACCAGCCGCCGGTCGTCCTCGGCCTGCTGGTACACCGAGACCACGGCTTCGGAGACGGACGGGTGCGCGGTGAGCACCGCCTCGATCTCGCCCAGCTCGATCCGGAAGCCGCGCAGCTTGATCTGGTTGTCGACCCGGTCGAGGAACTCGACCGCGCCGTCCTCGCGCAGCAGGACGTGGTCACCGGTGCGGTAGAACCGGCCCGAACCGGGCTCGGCCGGGTCGTCGACGAAGCGCTCGGCGGTGAGTTCGGGGCGGTTGAGGTAGCCGAGCGCGAGGCAGGGCCCGCCCAGGTACAGCTCGCCGGAGGCGCCGGGGGCCACCGGCCGGAGGTCGTCGCCGAGGACCAGGGCGACGGTGGCGCCGATCGGCCTGCCGATCGGGATCGTCCTGGCGTCCTCGGCCACCTCGGTGATCTCGTACCAGGTGGCGAAGGTCGTGGTCTCGGTGGGTCCGTACACGTGCAGCAGGTGCTCCGGCGGCTCGGCCGCCAGCACCTGGCGCACCCGCCGCGGGTTGCACGCCTCGCCGCCGAAGAGCAGCACCCGCAGCGGCCCGAAGGCCCAGGGCCGCTCCCGGGCGATCTGGTTGAACAGCGCGGTGGTCAGGAACAGCACGGTCAGTCCGTGCTCCTTGACGGCCCGCTCGAAGGAGGCCGGGTCCACCACGGCGTCCTTCGGCAGACCGACCAGTCGGGCGCCGGCGGTGAGGGCGCCCCAGATCTCGAAGGTGACCGCGTCGAAGGCGGGGTTGGCGGCCTGCGCCATGACGTCCCGCCCGGTGAGCCGCACGTAGTCGGTGGACCGCAGCAGGTCCAGGACGGCGCGGTGCGGGACCACAACTCCCTTGGGAGTTCCGGTGGTTCCTGAGGTGTAGCAGACGTAGGCGGGGTCCTCGCCGTCCGGCGTCACGGCCGACAGGACGGCCGGCAGGGCGGCGATCTCCGCGGCGAGGGCGTCCACCGCGACCACGTCCGCGCCCAGGCCCTCGCAGTCCGCCGCGAAGTCGCTCCGGGTCACCACGGCGCGCGCGGCGCAGTCCGCGAGGATCAGCCGCCGGCGCTCCACCGGGTGCGACGGGTCCACCGGCACGTACGCGGCCCCGGCCCGGACGACGGCGAGCAGCGCCACCACCAGCTCGGGACCGGCCGGCAGGCAGGTGACCACGTGGTCGCCGGGCCCCACGCCGCGGGCCGCCAGGTGCGCCGCCAGCTGGTTCGCCCGGCGGCTCAACTCGCCATAGCTCAAAGATATTCCGGTGTCCGGATAGTCAACCGCCGGTGCATCCGGACTGCGCACCGCATGCCGCTCGACCAGGTCCGAGAGGGACCCGGTGTCGATGTCATTTCCTGAAGTTTGCATACCAACGGTCAAGCCAGTCATGCCCATATCCCCCACGGCAAGAACCACACCCAAACGCTCGCGGACACCCGTCCGCCGTTCGACGGCACCCCTGGCCGCCGCGGAAGTGTCCGCTACGGGAGGCCCGGTGCCTGAATATCGGTGCTGCCTCGTCAGGCTATGTGGTGTTGTGGACATGGTCAATGGTCCAAAAATCTTGCTTTCGAAGGTGCAGCCGCGCACGACCCACCCCCCGGACCTGATCGTTCCGCTCCCCAAACTCCTTGACCCGTAAACCAGTTCGCGCACCACCCGTCGGCATCGGCATCACCATCGCCATCGGCTCCGCCATCGGCGCCCACCGGGCCCGTGGGGCGGCCTGCCGGTACCGGTCCTGCTCAACGAGCCGTTCACCGCCCACCGGCTCACCGACCCACCGCCCACCGACCCACCGGCACGGCGGCTCGACCGACGCCCCGCCCGAGCCGACCCCGCCGCGCGACCACCTCGCCCGGGTGGCCGGCCAGGACGCCGGGACCGCCCCACCGGGGCCGTCCCGACCCGTGACGGAAAGTCATGTCTTCCGAAACCGCCACCTGGTAGGAAATGATCATCATGAATGACAATGACGTAGTCCGCCTGGAACAGGTCACCCGCTCCTACGGAACCGGCCAGAGCGCCGTCACCGCACTGGCCGGGGTCACGGTCGGCTTCGCCCCCGGCAGCTTCACCGCCGTCATGGGCCCCTCCGGATCGGGCAAGAGCACCCTGCTCCAGTGCGCCGCCGGGCTGGACCGCCCGGACTCCGGCAAGGTCGTCGTCGACGGCGTCGACCTCGCCGGCCTCGACGAGACCGCCCTGACCCGGCTGCGCCGGGAGCGCCTGGGCTTCGTCTTCCAGGCCTTCAACCTGCTGGGCTCGCTGACCGCCGAGCAGAACGTCGGCCTGCCACTGCGGCTGGCCGGCCGCCGGCCCGACCCCGCCCAGGTCCGGGCCGCCCTCGCCCAGGTGGGCCTGGGCGAGCGGACCGGCCACCTGCCCTCGCAGATGTCCGGCGGCCAGCAGCAGCGGGTGGCGATCGCCCGGGCGCTGATCTCCGCGCCCAAGGTGCTCTTCGCGGACGAGCCCACCGGCGCCCTCGACAGCTCCAGCAGCCGCGAGGTGCTCACCCTGCTCCGCTCGCTGGTCGACCAGCAGGGCCAGAGCACCGTCATGGTCACCCACGACCCGGTCGCCGCCTCCTACGCCGACACCGTGCTCTTCCTCGCCGACGGCCAGGTGGTGGACCGGCTGGCCGGCCCCGACCCGCAGACCGTCGCCGCCCGGATGACCGCCCTGGAGGGCGTCCGCACCGGCGGAGGCCCCCGATGAACGGCTTCCGGCTGCTGCTCCCGATCGCCGCCCTGTCGCTGCGGCGCCGGTGGCCGGCCTTCGTCGGCTCCTTCGTCGCGCTCGCCCTCGGCGTCGCGGTGATGTCCGCCGCCGGGGTGCTGCTCAACACCACGATGGGCGAGGACTCGCTGCCCGGCGCACCCTCCCTGCACAAGCTGGTGGGCTTCATGGCCGCGATGGCCGGGTTCGTCTCGGTGTTCGTGGTCTCCTCGACCTTCGCCTTCGCCGTCGCCCAGCGCCGCCAGGAGACGGCGATGCTGCGCGCCGTCGGCGCGACGCCCCGCCAGGTGCGCTCGCTGATCCTCGGCGAGGCCCTGGTGGTGGCGCTCGCCGCCGCGCTCTCGGGCTGCGCGACAGGCCTGGCCGTCGCCCCGGCGCTCGCCTCCTGGCTGGTCGACCGGGGCGCCGCGCCGAGCGGCTTCCGCGCCCAGCCGGCCGTCCTGCCGCTGCTGCTCGCCGCCTCGGGCGGCCTGGCGGTCGCCCTGCTCGGCGCCTACACGGCCTCCCGCCGGGCCGGCCGGGTGCGCCCGGTGGAGGCGCTCGACGAGGTCGCCGTCGACAGGAAGGTGATGCCGGTCGTCCGCTGGGTGGCGTCGATCGCCTTCCTCGGCGTCTTCGCCTACACGCTCCGGACCTTCATCTCGATGCCCGCGTCGATGATGGCCGACCCCCAGTCCCGCGATCCGGAGACCACCCCGCAGTGGGCCCTGCTCTTCGACGTGATGGCGGTGCTCGCCGTCGTGCTGGTGGCGCCGGTCCTGGTGCCGCCGCTGGTCCGGCTGTTCACCGGGCCCGTCCCGCTGCTGCCCGGCGCGGCCGGCCTGGTCGCCCGGCAGAACGCCCTCGCGGCGATCCGCCGCACCGTCTCCACCGCGACCCCGGTCTTCCTGGTGATCGGCCTGGCCGGCTCGGTGGTCGGCGGCACGGTCGCCTTCAGCGACGCGATGGCCGCCCAGGGCCGCGCCGCCCTCAGAGCCGGGTACGTGGTCGAGCCGGCCGCCGGCGCCGCCGTGGTGCCCGCCGACGCGCTGCGGAAGCTGGCGGCCCTGCCGGGCGCCGAGCTGACCACCGCGGCGACCGTCCGGTTCGACGGCCTGGCGCTCCCGGACCAGCAGCCCGCCCCGGGCCGCCCGGGCGACCTGCCGATCCCGGAGGACGGCCTGGCCGTCGACGGCGACCTGCGGACGGCCTGGAACCTCTCCGCCGACGACGGCTCGCTGGAGGACCTCCACGGCAGGACGGTCGCGGTCTCCAGCGACATGGCGAAGGTCTTCGGCTGGCACGTCGGCGACACCCTGAACGCCCGGCTGGCGGACGGCACCCAGGAACAGCTGCGACTGGTCGCCCGGGTCGGCCACCTGCTGCCGCAGCTGCCCGAGATCGTCGTCCCCCGGGAGGCCGTCCCCGGCGGGCCCACCGTCTCGGTCGCCTACCTGGGCACCGCCGCGGGCCCCGAGCAGGTCACGGCCGCACTGGACGGCACCACGGCCCGGGCCACCGCGGGCGCGGACTGGATCGGGGCGCGCAACGACCGGACCACCGAGAACGGCTGGATCGCGATGCTGGCGATCCTGGGCCCCGCGCTGCTGTACGCGCTGATCGCGATCGTCAACACGATGATGATGTCCACCGGGGACCGGCTGCGGGACTTCGCCACCCTGCGGCTGACCGGCGGCACCCGCCGCCAGGTCATGCGGGTGGTCGCGGCCGAGACCCTGGTGGTGGTCGCCACCGCGGCGGCGCTCGGACTGATCGTCACCCTGCTGACCCAGTACGCGACCGTCCTGCTGATCGAGAACCGCGTCCTCGACACCGGCCGGTCCGCGGCCCTCGACCTGCCCTGGAGCACCCTGGCCGGGGCCACCGCCATCTGCCTGGCCCTCGCCCTGGTCGCCAGCCTGATCCCGGCCCGGCTGGCCCTGCGAGTGCGCCCGCTCGACCTCGCGAACGCCCGGCAGTGACCGTCGGCGGCCCCGAACGAGCCCCCCACCCCTGGCACCCCTGACACCCCGGCGCCCACGAACGCCAAAAGGCCCGGTCAGTTCCCTGACCGGGCCTTTCATCACCTGAGCCGCCTGCGGGATTCGAACCCGCGACCTACGCATTACGAGTGCGTTGCTCTGGCCAACTGAGCTAAGGCGGCACCGCTGCCGTGTGCTGGCAACGCGGGTCAGTCTACACAGGTTCGCAGATGATCCGTACCCGGGTATCCGGGCGTGGGGTCAGGCGGAGGAGACGGCGAGCTTGGCGGCGAAGCCGGCGAAGAGGACGGCGACGCCGCTGGTGAGGGTGGCGGAGAGGCGCTTGCGGCGGCGGAAGGCGGTGGCGAGGGTGGTGCCCGCGAAGATCAGGAGGGAGAGGTAGAGGACGCTGAAGGTCTGGAGGATCCCGCCGAGGAGGACGAAGGAGAGGACGGGCTGTCCGTAGGAGGGGTCGACGAACTGGGTGAAGAAGGAGAGCAGGAAGAGGATCGCCTTCGGGTTGAGGAGGCTGATCACCAGCGCGCGGCGGAAGGGGTTCTCGGTGGACTCGGGGGCGGGCTCGGCGGTGGGGTCGGCCGCGGCCCGGCGTTCGCGCCAGAGCTCGCGGGCGGCGCGGAGCATGCCGTAGCCGATCCAGAGCAGGTAGGCGGCGCCGCCGAGCTTGACCACGGCGAAGACCGCCGGGTTGGCCTTGAGCAGGGAAGCCGCCCCCAGCGAGGTGAGGCTGATCAGGGTGAGGTCGCCGACGAAGACGCCGGCCGCTGCCCGGTAGCCGGTCCGGACGCCCTTGCGGGCCGCGGCGGACAGCACGTACAGGGAGTTGGGGCCGGGTAGCAGGACGATGACGAGGGCGCCCAGGACGTACGTCGCCAGGTCGTTGACTCCGAGCACGATGAACTCCGGTGCGGGGGGAGGGTGGTAGGAAGCGCTCATCGTAACGTCGCACCGGTGAGCGATTGAAGTGAAAAACGACCTTCCGAGACGCCGGGCCCCGGAGGCCCTACCGGTCACCGGTCGCAGCGCTTGCCCCGCTCGGGAGCCTCCCCGGTCAGCAGGAAGCGGTTCACCGCGTCGTCCACGCAGGTGATGTGCCGGCCGTACGCGGTGTGGCCGTCGCCGTCGAAGGTGAGCAGCCGGCCGGACTCCAGCTGGTCGGCCAGTGACCGGGCCCAGGCGTACGGGGTGGCCGGGTCGCGGATGGTGCCGATGACGACGATCGGGGCGGCCCCGGCCGCCCGGATGGTGTGCGCCGCCCCGGTGGCCGGGACCGGCCAGTAGGTGCAGGCCAGGGCCATCCAGGCCATGTCGCGCCCGAAGTGCGGCGAGACCCGCTCGAACTCCGGCACCGCCCGCCGGGCGTCCTCCGGCCCGCGGAACGGGGCGGGCAGGTCGAGGCAGTTCACCGCGGTGTTGGCGAACATCAGGTTGGGGTACGAGCCGTCCGCCTCGCGCCCGTAGTACTCGTCGGAGAGCGTCAGCAGAGCGGTGCCGTCGCCGGCCTTGGCGTCGGCGAGCGCGGTGCGCAGCTTGGGCCAGAGGAAGTCGGCGTACATGGCCTCGATGACGCCGGTGGTCGCCTGGGACCCGGTGAGCCGACGGCCGCCGCCGGTGGTGGTGGGCAGCGGGTCGGTGCGGGCGCCCGCGAGCAGGGCCGTGAGCTGCTCGCCGACCTGCTGCTCGGTGCGGCCGAGCGGGCAGTCCTCGCGCTTGGCGCAGTCCTTGGCGAAGGCGGCCCAGGCGGTCTCGAAGCCGCCGGCCTGGGTGCGGTTGCCGGTGACGGAGTCCAGCGCCGGGTCCATCGCGCCGTCCAGCACCAGCCGCCCGGCCCGGCTGGGGAAGAGCCCGGCGTAGGTGGCGCCGAGGAAGGTGCCGTAGGACTTGCCGACGAGGTTCAGCCTCTCGTCGCCGAGCAGGGCGCGCAGCACGTCCATGTCGCGGGCGGCCTCGACCGTGCCGAGGTGGCCGAGTGCCGGGCCCGCCTGCTGCCGGCAGCCCTCGGCGAACTCCTTGTCGGCGGGGGCCCCCCCCCGGGGACGCCGCCGGGGGCCGGGGGGCCGGGGGGCCGGGGGGCGTGGTGTTGCTATCTACCGTGAGCCACTGGTTTTTTGTTTTTTTATATTTTTTGTTCCGGTTCTGTCTATTTTTGTATTGTAGTTGT
>NZ_JBHTWX010000028.1:30780-79426 GCF_042792155.1 Kitasatospora sp. NPDC056651
GGGGTCCGGGGCCGGGGGGGCGGGGGGCCCCCCGGGGGGCGGGCCCCCCGGGCATAACTGTTTGGGGGGGGCCCCCCGGGGGTCGTGCGGGGGGGGGCCCCCGGGGGCCAGGTCGACGCTGGTGTAGGCGTCCATCCGGTCGCCGGTCAGGCAGCTGACGGGATTGCTGCGGCCCACCCCGCGCGGGTCGAGGCCGACCAGGTCGTACCGGGCGCGCACCCCGCGGTCGTACGTGCGGGCGGTGGCCTCCAGGTACTCGATCGCCGAGCCGCCGGGCCCGCCCGGGTTGAGCAGCAGGGAACCGAGCCGGGTGCCCTGGGAGGCGGAGGCGGGGCCGTCCGGTTCCGCCGCCGCGCGGGCGGCCGCCAGGGTGAGGTCGCCGTCCCCCGGGTGGTCGTAGTCCAGCGGCACCCGGAACGTCGTGCACTCGAACCCGCTGTCGCAGGGCTGCCAGACCGGCCGCTGCGCGTAGTACGGCGCGAGCGCGGCCGGGACGGCGACGGGCAGCGGCTCCAGCGGGGTGGCCGCGGCCGGTGCCGCGGACGTCGCGACGGCCGGCCCCGAGGAGGACGGCCCCACCGAGGCCGGCCCCACCGAGGCCGGCCCCGCCGAGGACGACGCCGGATCCCCGGACGGACCGGAGCTGCAACCGCCCGCCAGCAGCCCGACGACCAGCGCCCCGGCCAGTACCCGCACCCGACCGAAGGCCCTCATCCGCTGCCTCTCCCGCCTCTGCACGATGTCCGCGATCTCTGTGATGTCCGCGGTCTCCACAGTCTCCACAGTCTCCGCCGTCTCCGCCGTCTCCACGATCGAACGGACAGCACGCGAGACGACAGGGACGACCGGACGACCGGTGGAACGGCCGGTGGACACGCCGCTGCCCGGTGCCCACCCCCGGGCACCGGGCAGCGTAGCGCCACCTGAGCCGTGCTCAGGACGCCTTGGACAGCGCCTCCGCCAGGAACTGCGCCGCCTGCCGGACCAGCCGCAGCCGCTCCCGGTCGGGGGTGAAGTCCTGCACGTTGTCCGAGATCCGCACCTCGGCCTTGCCCGCCGCGCCCGGGCCGGCCTTCAGCGCGGACTGGAGCTTGCGGGCCGCGTCCAGCCCGGCGGCGTCACCCTTGGCGGCGGCCAGCAGCAGCTTGGCCGAGCTGCCGGCCGGAGCCTCGGCGCCGGTCAGGGTGAGCGCGGCGGCGTCGTACCGGCCGGAGACCGCGGCGGCCGCGCCGTACAGATCGGGCCGGGCCAGTCCGGCGGCGGCCGCGCAGGGCGCGCCGTCCTCGACCCCGAGGGTGCCCCAGGAGGCCGGGCCGGGAGGCAGGGTGCGGAAGGTGGCCGCGATGGTGGTGCGCAGCGTCATGTCGTCGGCGACCGCGGCCGGGGCGGCGGCGACCAGCTCGCACGGGGAGCCGGTGCCGTTCGGCGCCTCGGGGGCGACCAGGACGAACGGACGGGCCTTGCCGCTCTGCAGGGCCGAGCCGATGCCCTCGAAGACGTCCGGGACCTCGGCGTCGGCGGTCTTGCGGGGCGCCGACGCGTGCATCACGACGACCGGGAAGCGGGCGTTCGGCTCCATGGCGTACTGCGGCGGGAGCCAGACCCGGACGTTGCGGGGCTGCCCGTCGGGGCCGAGCACGGCGGACTGGAGCAGCTCGCCGCCGCCCGGGTGACCGACGCTGTCGAAATGGCTGATCACGGCGGGAGCCGCGCCGGCGCCACCGGCGGCACCGGCCGCCGCGGCGGCCGGATCGGCGACCGCGGGAGGCGCCGCCTGCTGCCGGCCCGCCGTTCCCGAACCGGCACCCGAGCCCGAGCCCGAGTCTGAATCCGAATCCGGGCCCGAGCGCCTGCCCGTCGCGTCCATGACCTGCCCCGCCCGGTCCGGCTCCCCGGTGTTCCGGCCGAGGCCGCCGAAGGCGCCGAGCGCGGTGAGCACCGTCAGCGCGGTGACGCCCACCCCGCAGACCATCGCCCCGGCCGCCCGCAGCAGCATCGGCCAGCGGTCGCCCGCCAGCTCGTAGGTCTGGGCGGCACGCAGGTCGCGCCAGCGCTGTTGGGCGCCCCGGGCCAGCCAGATCCCGCCGAGGGCGGCGGCCAGCAGGGGGATGACGAGGAGCGAACGAACCACGGAACGCACCACCTCTGGAGGGGCCGCGCCGAACCGGAAGTCGGCGCGAACGGGAGGCGACCGCCCCGGCAGCGGGCGCAGTCGGCCCCCAGCGTGCACAACGGGCGGACCGTCACACGACGGTGTGCCCGGCGAGTGTCGCTCGTTCACTCGAAGGTGGGACGGCGCACCGACTCCGGGAGGCGTACGGGCGTCGCCCGGTGGGGCGCCGCTACGCCGGTGGAGCGAGCCCGGGGCGAACCGAGCCCGGTCGAACACAAGGCGAGGCGGGGCGGGCGGCGATCAGCCCGGTCGAACACGGGACGAGGCGGGCGACGATCAGCCCGCGCGCAGCGCCACCGTCATCGCCTCGACCGCGAGCAGCGGGTCGACGTTGCGGTCCAGCGCCGTGCGGCAGGCCAGCACCGCCTCGATCCGGCGCAGCGTGCTCTCCGCCGGGCCGGCCTGGGCCACCCGGTTCAGCGCCTGCCGCTGGTCCTCGTTGGCGAGCACGCCGGTGGAGCCGAGCTGGATGGCGAGCACGTCCCGGTAGAAGCCGAGCAGGTCGAGCAGGGCGACGCCGAGCGTCTCCCGGCGGGTGCGGGTGGCGCGGCTCTTCTGCCGCTTCTCCAGTTCCTTGACCGCACCGGCCATGCCGCGCGGCGCCTTACTGCCCTCGGCGGCGCCGTAGGCGGCCTTGAGGTCGTCGGTCTCCTTGGCGTCCTGGGTCTCCGCGAGCGCCTCGGCATCGGCCTTGGCCGTGTCGACCAGGCGCTGGGCGGCGGTCAGGCAGCCTCCGATGTCGCCGACCTCCAGCGGGATGCGCAGCACCTCCGCCCGGCGCGTCCGGGCCTGGTCGTCGACGGCGAGGCGGCGCGAGCGCTCGATGTCGCCCTGGCCCGCGAGCGCGGCGAGCCGGGCGGTCTCCGGGTCGACGCCGTCACGGCGGACCAGGGTGTCGGCGACCGCCTCGGTCGAGGGGGTGCGCAGCACCAGCAGGCGGCAGCGCGAGCGGATGGTCGGCAGCACGTCCTGGACGGAGGGGGCGCAGAGCAGCCAGACGGTGCGCGGGGAGGGCTCCTCCACGCCCTTGAGCAGCGCGTTCGCGGCGGCCTCGGTGAGCCGGTGGGCGGCGTCCACCAGGATCACCGACCAGCGGCCGCCGGTCGGGTAGCTGGAGGCGCGCATCACCAGGTCGCGCATGTCGCCGACGCCGATCGACAGACCGTCCGTCCGGACGTACTTCACGTCGGCGTGGCTACCGGCCAGCACGGTGTGGCAGCCGTCGCAGAAGCCGCAGCCCGGCGTGCCGCCGAGCGCGAGGTCGGGGCTGGTGCACTGGAGGGCGGCGGCGAAGGCGCGCGCGGCCGTGACCTGCCCGGCACCGGGCGGACCGGTGAACAGCCAGGCGTGCGTCATCAGGGAGGCGTTCGTGCCCTCCGCCGGGGCGGCCCCGCGACCGGCCTCGACCGTCGCCCCGGCCGCCCGGGCCGCGGCGGTCAGCTGCTCGACCACCCGATCCTGGCCCACCAGGTCGTCCCAGACGGCCACTGCTGCTCCCAAGCTCCGTACGGCAGCGCTCGTGGCGCCTCTTCCCCGCCGTCGAGCATACGTCTCCGGTCCGACACCCACTGCTCCGTCCGGGTCACGGCCCGGCCCGGGTCACGGCTCAACCCGGGTCACGGCCAGGCCCGGGCCCCCGGCGCACGAACGGGCGGTCCGGCGGAACGGGTCCGGCAGAACGCGGCGGCGCCGCCGGGGACCCGCCCCGACGGCGCCGCCCACGCGTGTGTCAGCCCCGGCGTCCCCAGCGGCGGCCCTTGGCCTTGCCCTTGTCCCGGGCGTCGCCGTCGTGGCCCCCACGGTCGTCGCGCTGCCCCGGGTCGGCCTGCGGACCATCCTGGACCGGACCGTCCTGGACCGGGCCGTCGTGCTCCCAGCGCGCCCACTCGTCGTGCGAGCCGAGCAGGGTGTCGGTGAGGCTCGGCAGGTCGTCCAGCGGGGTCTCCTCGGCCCACTCCGGCCGCTGCCGCCCAGCGCCCGGCTGCCGCTCTCCGCCGAGCTGCGGCTCCGCGGCCGGCTCCGCGCCGACCACCGGCAGCTCGCGGGTGCCGTCCACCGGCTCCGCGCGCCGCGCGCCCTGCGCGGGTCGGCCCTCGGTACGTCCCGCCGGGCGATCCGCCTCGACCCGCGGCAGCACCTCGGTCCGGTCGGCCTCCGCCGGGATCCTCGGCAGCACGGCCGTCTCGTCGACCGCCCGGCCCGGCACCGCCGGCAGCACGGCCGTCTCGTCCACCGCGCCACCGGCTGCCTGACGTGCCTCGGCGGCCCTGCGCGCCTCGATGGCCTCCGCCGCCCGGATCGCCGCCTGCCGGTCCCGCGGCGACAGCTCACGCGTCGCCTCGTCCCCGAGCCCACCCGAAGCGGCCGACGCGGCCGAAGCCGAGCCCTGTGCCTCGTCCTGCGGACCGTCCTCCGGAGCACCCGTCGGGACGCCCTTCGAGGCCCCGGCCGAGGCGTCCTTCGACGTGTCCTTCGAGGCGTCCATCGAGATGTCCCGGACCGCCCGCAGCTCCCTGGTCGCGTCGTCCCCGAGCCCCGTCCCGGCCCCCGGCGCAGTCCCCGTCCGCCCCTCGGCCCGGCCCTCCGCCGAATCCGCCGCCGCGGCCGCCGCCGCGAGCGCGGCGGCCTGCGCCAGCCGTGCCTCCTCGGCCCGCTGGAGCGCCTCCTCCGCCCGGCGGCGCTGCTCCTCGCGGGCGAGCTCGCGCTGCCGCTGGAGCTCGGCCTGGGCGGCCGCCTCGTCGGCGATCCGCTTGCGCTCGGCGGCCTCCGCGGCCAGTCGCGCCTCCTCGGCGGCGCGGAGCTTGGCCTCCTCCTCGGCGCGACGCTCGGCTTCAGCCTCCGCCCGCCGGCGCGCCTCCTCCTCGGCCTTGCGCCGGGCCTCGGCGGCGGCCCGCTCGGCCTCCTCCTTGGCCAGCCGCTCCTGCTCCGCCTGCTCGGCCCGCAGCTGCGCCAGCACCTCCTGCCGCTTGCGCTCGGCGGCCTCCTCCTCGGCCTTCCTGCGGGCCTCCTCGGCGGCGCGGCGCTCGGCCTCCTCCTTCTCCAGCCGCTCCCGCTCGGCGCGGGCGGCCTTCTCCTGCTCGGAGAGCGGCAGCTCGCGGTCGAGCCGGTGCCGGATGGCGGTGGTCACGAAGCCGGGGGCCTGGCTGCCGTCCACGACCAGGTAGCGCGCCGGGTCGGCGGCGGCGAGGGCGAGGAAGCCGGCCCGGACCCGCTGGTGGAACTCGGTCGGCTCGGACTCCAGCCGGTCCAGCGCCTCGGTGAAGCGCTCGCGGGCCCTGGTCGGGTCGACGTCCAGGACGACGGTCAGGTCGGGCAGCAGTCCGCCGGTGGCCCAGCGGGAGATCCGGGAGACCTCGGTCGCGGCCAGGTCGCGCCCGGCGCCCTGGTAGGCGATGGAGGAGTCCATGTACCGGTCGGTGATCACCACGGCGCCGCGGGCGAGGGCCGGCCGGATGACGTTCTCGACGTGCTCGGCACGGTCCGCCGCGTAGATCAGCGCCTCGGCGCGGTGCGACAGTCCGGTGTTGCCGACGTCCAGGACGAGGCCGCGCAGCCGCTGGCCGACCGGGCTGCCGCCGGGCTCACGGGTGAGCACGACCTCGTGCCCCTTGCCGCGGATCCACTCGGCGAGCGCCTGGGCCTGGGTGGACTTGCCGGCGCCGTCGCCGCCCTCCAGGGCGATGAAGAAGCCGGTGCCCGCGCCCCGGTGCGGCACCGGGCCGCCCGGGCCGCGCACCGCGTCCACCAGGTCCCGGACGAACGGCGAGGTGCCGCGCCGGTCGTCGGTGCGCAGCAGCACGACGGCGGCGAGCACCAGCGTGAGCAGCCCGGAGGTGGCGACGGCCAGGGCCGCGCCGCCGTGGATGAAGGTGAAGGAGCCGGGCTCGACGGTGCCGTACTCGACGTCCCCGTAGCCGGCGGCGATCAGCGGGACGCCGATCAGCGCGGCGGCGACCACGGCCCGGAGCACCGCGAACAGGTGCTCGGTGACCTTCGGCAGCCGGGCCTCCTCGACCTCCTGGGCGAGCAGGGTGCGCCCGGCCGAGACCGCGATCCCGGCGGCCAGCGCGGCCAGCGCGGTCAGCAGCAGGACCAGCACGAAGTCCAGCACCAGCCCGGCCAGGATCAGCGCGACGCCCTGGGTGAGCAGCGCCAGCGCGAGCAGCCGGCGGCGGGACAGCGAGGGCAGCGTGGCCCGGGTGAGCCGGGCGCCCAGGGCGGGCACCCCGGCGGCGGCGAGCACCAGCAGGCCGTAGCCGATCGGCCCGGCGCGGTGTTCGGCGGCGGTCAGCAGCGCGAGCGCGGCGATGCCCGCCATCGAGGCGTAGCCGGCCGCGACGGCGAAGGTGAAGTACGGGGCGCTGCCGGTGCGGCCCTTGCTCAGCGCGGGGCCGGGGGCCGCGTCGGTCGGGGCGCGCAGGCCCTGGAACGGGGAGACCGGGGCGACGGACAGCGGGCCGCCGGGCAGCTGCTGGAGGTACTCGCGGACCGCCGCGGCGGCGAACAGCCCGGCCGCGCCGAGCGCCGCGACGGTGAGCTGGTGGGCGCGCAGCCAGTCGGAGCCGAGCGCCGCGCCGACGTTGTTGAGCAGGGTGAGGGCCACCAGGCCGACGGCCCCGAGCGGCACCGTCACCCAGCCGGTGAAGCGGTCGATGCTCCGGACGCTCTCCAGGTTGGCCGCGGCGGGGCGCCGCTCGGCGACCGGGAGGTGCGCGTTGGCGGCCGGCAGCAGGGCCGGGACGGCGGCGTCCTTGGCAATCGCCCAGACCCGCTCGGCGGCACCGGTCACGAAGACGGTGCCGAGCAGGACGTAGGTGGCGGCCCCGGAGGGCTTCGCGGCGGAGCCCAGCCAGACGCTCCACCACGGCGCGAGGCCGATCAGCAGGGCGCGCAGCACGTCGGCGCCGAACAGCGTCCAGCGCCGGTCCAGCCGGCCCGCGACCAACTGGTGCACCGGCCCGAGCAGCGCGGCCCCGACCAGCCCGGTGGCCAGCACCCGGACGGCGAGGACCGCCGACAGGGCGAAGGCGAGGCTGCGCGGCAGGCTGCCGAACTGGCCGCCCTGGGCGACGGCGATCACGGTGAGCGCGAGCAGCACCAGCAGGCCGAGCCGGTCGGCGGTGCCGCCGATCAGCTGGGTGGTCCACAGGCGCCGGTAGGGACGTGTCCGCAGCAGCGCCCGGGCCCGGTCCGCCGGAGTCCCGGCGGGCGCGACCTCCGGCAGGTCGGACGCCCAGGCGCTGGCGGCCGGGGCGGCGCTGGGGGTGGGCTGCTCCTCGCTCGTCATACGGTCAGCGTAGCGGGCGGCGCATGGCCGGAATGAGGCGAACGGGCTTCCGGATCCCGCTCATCACCGGGTTGTGACGTTCCCCGCACGGACCGCCCCGGTCTCGGGCCCGCACCCCCCGGACGGACCGGACAGACCTCGGGCCCGCACCCCCGGGATCGGGGGCCCGGGCCCGTCGGCGGTGACCCGCGATCAGCCCTCTTCGGTGGCGGCGGTCTTGCTCGCGGCGGTCTTCTTGGCCGCCGTCTTCTTCGCCACCGCCGTCTTGGTGGTGGTCTTCTTGGCGGCGGTCTTCTTCGCGGCCGCGGTCTTGGTCGCCGCGGTCTTGGCCGTGGTCGTCTTCTTGGCCGCGGCCTTCTTCGCCGGCGCCTTCTTGGCCACCTTCTTCACCGGTCCGCGCGCCCGCTTCTCGGCGAGCAGCTCGTACCCGCGCTCCGGCGTGATGGTCTCGACCTCGTCGTCCTTGCGCAGCGTGGCGTTGGTCTCGCCGTCGGTCACGTACGGGCCGAAGCGGCCGTCCTTGACCACCACGGGACGCTCGCTGACCGGGTCGTTGCCCAGCTCCTTGAGCGGCGGGGCGGCGGCGGCCCGGCCGCGCAGCTTGGGCTGGGCGTAGATCGCCAGCGCCTCGTCGAGGGTGATCGTGAAGAGCTGGTCCTCGCTGGTGAGCGAGCGGGAGTCGGTACCGCGCTTGAGGTACGGACCGTAGCGGCCGTTCTGCGCGGTGATCTCCGCGCCCTCGGGGTCGGTGCCGACCACCCGCGGCAGCGACAGCAGCCGCAGCGCGTCCTCCAGCGTGACGGTGTCCAGCGACATCGTCTTGAAGAGGGAGGCGGTGCGCGGCTTGACCGCGTTCTTGCCGGTCTTCGGCGTGCCCTCGGGCAGGATCTCGGTGACGTACGGGCCGTAGCGGCCGTCCTTGGCCACCAGCGTGTTGCCGCCGACCGGGTCCGGGCCGAGCTCGAAGTCGCCGCTGGGCTTGGCCAGCAGCTCCTCGGCCAGCTCGACGGTCAGCTCGTCCGGCGGCAGCTCGTCCGGGATGTCGGCGCGCTGGCCGGGCTCGCCCTCGACGGCCGAGGCGCGCTCGACGTACGGGCCGTAGCGGCCGACCCGCAGGGTGATGTCGTCGCTGACCCTGAAGGAGCTGATCTCCCGGGCGTCGATCGCGCCGAGGTCGGTGACCAGTTCCTTCAGGCCGCCCAGGTGGTCGCCGTCGCCGTTGCCGGCCTCGGCGGCACCGCCCGCGATGTGGCCCTCGCCCTCACCGAAGTAGAAGCGCTTCAGCCACGGCACGGACTGCGCCTCGCCGGCGGCGATCCGGTCGAGGTCGTCCTCCATCTTGGCGGTGAAGTCGTAGTCGACCAGCCGGCCGAAGTGCTTCTCCAGCAGGTTGACCACGGCGAAGGAGAGGAAGGACGGGACGAGCGCCGTCCCCTTCTTGAAGACGTACCGGCGCTGGATGATCGTGTCGATGATCGACGCGTAGGTGGAGGGGCGGCCGATCTCCCGGTCCTCCAGCTCCTTGACCAGCGAGGCCTCGGTGTAGCGGGCCGGCGGCTTGGTGGCGTGGCCCTCCGGGGTGATCCGCTCGGCGGCCAGCGGGTCGCCCTGGGCGACCTGCGGCAGCCGGCGCTCGCGGTCGTCGAGCTCGGCGTTCGGGTCGTCGGCGCCCTCGACGTAGGCCTTGAGGAAGCCGTGGAAGGTGATGATCTTGCCGGAGGCGGAGAACTCGACGTCCCGGCCGTCCGCGGAGGTGCCGCCGACCTTGACGGTGACGGACTGGCCGACCGCGTCCTTCATCTGGGAGGCGACGGTGCGCATCCAGATCAGCTCGTACAGCTTGAAGTCGTCACCGGTCAGACCGGTCTCGGCGGGGGTGCGGAAGCGGTCGCCGGAGGGGCGGACGGCCTCGTGCGCCTCCTGCGCGTTCTTGACCTTGCTGGCGTACGTGCGCGGCGCGTCCGGCAGGTAGTCCGCGCCGTACAGCTGGGTGACCTGGGCGCGGGCGGCCGCGATCGCGGTGTCCGACAGCGTGGTGGAGTCGGTACGCATATAGGTGATGAAGCCGTTCTCGTACAGCTTCTGGGCCACCTGCATGGTCCGCTTGGCGCCGAAGCCCAGCTTGCGGCTGGCCTCCTGCTGGAGCGTGGTGGTGCGGAACGGCGCGTACGGCGAGCGGCGGTAGGGCTTGGACTCGACGCTGCGGACGCCGAACGCGGTCTGCTCCAGGGCGGCGGCCAGCTGACGGGCCGCCTGCTCGTCCAGGTGCAGGGTGTTCGTGCTGCCGGCCTTCAGCCGGCCGTCCGGGCCGAAGTCGCGGCCGCTGGCGATCCGCTTGCCGTCGACGGCGGACAGCCGGGCGCCGAAGGTCTCCGGGTTGGCGGCGTCGGCCGGGGTGCGGCCGGTGCCGAAGGTGCCGACCAGGTCCCAGTACGAGGCGGTGCGGAAGGCCATCCGCTCCCGCTCGCGCTCGACCACCAGACGGGTGGCGACGGACTGCACGCGGCCCGCCGACAGCTTCGGCATGACCTTCTTCCACAGCACCGGCGAGACCTCGAAGCCGTAGAGGCGGTCGAGGATGCGGCGGGTCTCCTGGGCGTCGACCAGGCGCTGGTTGAGCTCGCGCGGGTTGGCCACGGCCTCCTGGATCGCCGACTTGGTGATCTCGTGGAACACCATGCGGTGCACCGGCACCTTGGGCTTGAGCACCTGCTGGAGGTGCCACGCGATGGCCTCGCCCTCGCGGTCCTCATCGGTGGCGAGGAAGAGCTCGTCGGACTCCGCCAGCAGCGACTTCAACTTGCTGACCTGGGACTTCTTGTCCGCGTTGACCACGTAGATCGGCGCGAAGTCGTGGTCGACGTCCACCCCGAGGCGGCGCACCTCGCCGGTGTACTTGTCCGGCACCTCGGCCGCGGTGCTGGGCAGGTCGCGGATGTGCCCGACGCTCGCCTCGACGATGTAGCCGGGGCCCAGGTAGCCCTTGATCGTCTTCGCCTTGGCCGGCGACTCGACAATGACGAGTCGCTGTCCGTGCGCGGTCTCGCTGCTCGGGGACACCTTCGCTCTTCTCTCCCGGTCCGTATGTGGCTGGTCGGCGCCGGCAGCACGGGCTGCGCTCCGCCCGACCCCTCCACCGTCCCGGGGCTGCCGCCACACGGCACCCCCACCAGCGGAGTGTGACCGTACCCCGGCCACCCTTGTCAAACGGACGGATCCCGCTTTTTCACTTGCCGGGCTCACCGACGCCACTCGAACGGTAACCCGATGACGGAGGTCCGCGCCGCGCGGAGGGGGCCTTCGGCAGGTTCCGAAGGATGGAATGACGGATTTCAAGATCTGTCAACGGGGAATCGACGGCGCGCGTTCCCGGCACGCGTTTCCGGCACGCGTTCCCGTCGGCCCGGGAGGGCGCCCGAGGAGGGCGCCCGGGGAGGGCCGCCGTGGGCTGCCGGGAAGGCCGCCACGGGCGGGCGGCCAGGCCTGCCGGGATGGCGCGGACGCCGTCGGGGTGGCTGCCCGTGGGGGCGCGGGGCTCAGCCGCCGACCGCGGCCAGCAGGCCGGCGCCCGCCGCCAGGCAGCCCACGCCCAGGGTGCTCCACAGCAGGTCGGCGACGGCCGGCCGACCGGCCTCCCCCGCCGCCAGCACCACCCGGCTCGGGCGCTGCGGGTCGTAACAGACCCGTACCGAGGCACCCGGCGCGAAACGGTCCGGACGGCGCAGCGGGGTGTGCCCGCGCGGGCGGGTGACCACGAGCCCCGCGATCCCGCACATGCCGGTACCGCCGGCCGAGGGCGGCACCGAGAAGGAGAGCAGCGGCGCACTGTCCAGCCGGCCGTGCAGGTCGTCCTCGGCCATCACGGTGGCCACCGCCGGCACACCCCGGCGGCGCACCCGCAGGCGCAGGCGCACTTCGGCGGCGCACCAGAGCAGCAGCACGCCACCGAAGAGGGCGAGTACCAGCCCGCCCACCATCGCCGTCGTCGTGTCCACCCCTGGCCCCCGGCTTCCTGACTCTGTCCACAGCCTGTGGACAGAGCCTCACAGCGAAGGACCAACGGGAGGAAGCCCTCCGGCGGCGGCCGGACGAACCGGGAGGTACGGGCGAATGAACCGGGCCCGGCCGGGGACGGGCCCGGAGAGGCGGACTCAGGGAACCGGGTTCAACGGGCCGAACCCAGCGGATCAGGTTCAGCGGACCGGGCTCCGGGTTCAGCGGGCCGGGCCCAGCGGACCGGGCTCCGGGTTCAGCGGACCGGGTCGATGAACCCCTGCTCGGTCAGCAGCCGCAGCGACTCCGGCACCCGGTCCCGCAGGACCACCCGGTCCTCGCCGAGCAACTGCGCGATGGCGTCCACGATCTCGCCCGCCGACAGCGTCCCGTCGCAGACCCCGACGAAGCCCGCGCCCACCGTGTCCACCTTGGTGGCCCGGCGCATGCCGCGGTTGTGCCGCAGGATCACGTGCTCCGGGTCCTCCGCGCCCGGTGCGCCGACCTGCTCCTGGACCACCTCGTCGGCCAGCACGTAGCGGGCCGCGAGCAGGCCGGCGTCGTCGTGCGAGCGGAGGAAGTCCTGCCGGTCGAACCAGGCTTCGATGTGCGGACCGAGCGGCTGCTCCACCGGGTGCGGCCACTCCTCCACCCGGACGGTCGGGCGCTCGGCGCCGCCCGCCCGCAGGGTGATCCAGCCCATGCCGATGCCCTCGACCCGGCCCGCCTCGAAGGCGTCCAGCCACTCGCCGTAACGGGCCTGGTAGTCGCCGCCGGGTCCGCGGTGGTCACCGCCATCACGCAGCCACAACTCGGCGTACTGGGCCACGTCCTGGACCTCGCGCTGGACGATCCAGGCGTCCAGCCCGGTCCCCTCGACCCAGCCGGCCAGCCGCTCCTGCCAGTCCTCGCCCTTGACGTGCTGCCAGTTGGCGAGCAACTGACAGTAGCCGCCGGGCTCCAGGTGGTCGGCCGCCGAGCGGACCAGGCTGCGGCACAGGTCGTCGCCGGCCATGCCGCCGTCGCGGTACGTGAACCGGCCGGACGGCGAGATGACGAACGGCGGGTTGGAGACGATCAGGTCGAACTTCCGCTCCCCGACCGGCTCGAAGAGGCTCCCGGCGGACACCTCGGTGTTGTCGAAACCGGACAGCGCCAGGGTCAACTCGCTGAAGCGCAGGGCACGCTGGTTGAGGTCGGTGGCGGTGACGGTCCCGGCGTGCCGGGCCGCGTGCAACGCCTGCACGCCGGAGCCCGAACCGAGGTCCAGCGCGGCCCGGACCGGGCGACGCACGGTGATGTTCGCCAGCGTCGTCGAGGCACCGCCGACCCCCAGCACCAGGTCCTTGCGGGCCACCCCGTGCGCGGTCTCACCGGAGCCGATGCCACCCGCGCCACCCACCGCGCAGCCCAGGTCGGAAACCACCCAGGCATCCGAACTCGGCATCCCGGCCACCTCGTTGGCGTACGGACGGACGTCGACCGTGGCACGCACCAGATCGCCGTCGGAGCGCAGCCAGCCGTCCGCCAGGCAGTCCTCCACCGGCAGCGCGGCGGCGGCGGCCCGGTACGGGACCGGCTGCTGGAGCAGGAACAGCCGCACCAGCGTCTCCAGCGGGCTGCCACCGCGGGTCGCGCGCAGCGCCGGGACCGCCTCGCTGCGGGCCAGGGCCGCATAGCCGGTGGGCCCGAGCAGGTCCAGGCACCCGTCGGCGGTGAACGAGGCGGCGAGCAGCGCCTCGCGGAACTTGGCGAGGCGGGTCGGGTCGAGAACGGGGCTACTGATCACCTCGCCATTGTCCCCCGCCGCCCACCTCCCGGCCGCCGTTGCGCCCCGCGCTCGCCGACCGGAAGCCCACACCACCCCGCGCGCCCCCGAAAGCCGCCACACGCCTCCCCACGCGGACCGCCGAGTCACCCGACGGCGGGCGCAGGGCAGGGCGGGCGGGGCGAGCAGGGCGTGCAGGGCGTGCAGGGCGTGCAGGATCAGCCGTTGACGAAGACCGCACCCCGCAGGGACGACAGCCCCGAGAACACCGAATCCCCGTGACACCGAGCCGCCCGGCCGCGGCCCACAGTGCACGCCGCCGCTCGGAGCAGCGGCCCCGAGGCCGATGCGGTTCCTCCCGGGCCGAGCAACGCCGCGCTGCGACCGACCCGCCACCCAGGCCCACGGCCCGCGCCGCCCGGCGGCGACCATCCGGCACACGCGCCCGGGGCGGTAACCCCCTAGGGGCGCACCGACTCCCCGGGCGCCGCCATCCGCCGTACCGACGCACCACCCATGTACCGACGCACCACCCGGCCGGGACACCAGGTCGCCCCACGACCGACCATCCGGGCACGCCGACGCTCGGGGCGACAACCCCAGAGAACCGCCGCTACGAAGCCCGACAGGGCCAGAGCGGCCCGGGGGCGGGCGCGTCTCGGCTCATGCGGTCCGCCCGGGCTCAGCTCGCGCTGGGGGCGGGGGTCGCCGGGGTGGCGGCCGGGTCGGCCGGAGCGGAGGTACCGCCGGCAGCGGCCGGGCTCGTGCCCCCGGTCGTGCCGGGCGCCGGGGTGGCCCCCGGGGCGCCCGCGGTGTCGGTGGCTCCCGGGGTCGGGGCCGTGCTCGCGCCGCCCGCGGCCGGGGCGCTCGCGCCGCCGGTCGCCGCACCGGTCGGGGCGGCCGGGGCACCCGGGGCGGTGGTCGGGGACGGCTTGCAGCCCTCCTGCTTGGCCATCGCCACGCCGAGTTCGCCGCTCTGGAGCTTGCTCTGCGCCTGGGTGGAGAGCGAGGCCAGCTGCTGCACCTGGTCGGCCACGCTGCGCAGCCCGTCGGCGAACTTGGCCTGATCGTCGTTGGGCAGCGCGTCCAGCTTCTTCTGGACCTCCACGTAGCCGCCGGCCGCCTTCTTCAGCTCGTCGACGGTGTCCTTCTGAAGGAGCGCGCCGTCCTTCACCTTGGGCGCCCCAGCCGTGTCGATGGCCGCCGCTATGTCCTGGTTGGTCTTCGCCAGCCGCCCGATGTCGGTGGAGAGCCGCTTCTGGAGGTCGGCAGGGGCCTCGCCGGTCTTCACCTGGCCGGTGTCGGCGAGCGCGGCCTGCGCCTGGGCGATCGGGTCCTTGGCCGCGCCGCAGACGTTGGACGCCCAGGACTCCAGCTGCTTGCTGTTGCCGTCGTCGCCGCCGCAGCCGACGGCGCCGAACGCGAGCAGCACGCCGAGAGCGGGTACGGCCAGCAGTCGCTTGTTCACCGGGAAAAGCCTTTCGGTTCGGTCGTCATCGGTCGTCGAACCTACACGGCCGGTGTCCGTCCCCCGGTTCCCGGTTCCCCGCCCCTGCCCGAACCCGTCGTCCGAACCCCCGACCGCCCCTCCCTGGAGCGCTTCGGTTCCCCGGGGACCACCCACGCAACGAGGCCTGCCCGGCAGACCGCCGGATGCCAGTCCACGGGAACGCCCTCGCCATGACGACGTCCGACTCGCCGTGCCGACGTCCGATCGGGGCCCAGGCCCGTTCCCGCCCAGGCCCGTTCCCGCCCGAAGCGGCGGACCGCCGGAATCAATGTTCGTCACCACACGCCCGGCCGGGGCCGAATGGCAGCCCCGACTCCAGCCCCGGACAAGCGCGGAAGCGGCGTCGTCTCAGAGCGCGACGGAGGCGGCCGAGACCGGCCAGCTCATCCTGATCAGGCCACCGTCGGTGCCGTTGGTGACCTCCAGGTCCTCGACCAGGCCGGTGATCACGGCGAGGCCGAGGGTGTCCTCGTCCGGCTCGCCGCTCTCGGCGGCGCCGGAGGCCGGGACGGTGGCAGGGCCGGCCTCGTCCTCGACCTCGATGAGGAAACGCTTCTCCTGGTCGGTCAGCGCGACCCGGACGGCGCCGCCGATGCCGCCGCGCTGATGCAGTCCGACCGCGCGGGAGCAGGCCTCACCGACCGCGAGCCGGACCTCGTCGAGCACCGACTCGTCGACCCCGGCCCGTCTAGCGACGGCCGCGGCGACCAACCGGGCCGTCCGCACGTGTTCGGGAAGCGCGCTGAAGCGAAGTTCGACGGTTGCCATCTCTCCCCCTCGGGGTGCTCCGACCGGGGCCGGAGGTCCGGCCCCTGCGGGCCGGCGGAACCGGCCCAGAGACGCCCGGGGACGCGCCGGGCCACACGGGCCCGGGCGCCCGGACGCAAAGTACGGGCCGGGCCGACCGAACGGGTCGGCCCGTCCGCGTCAGTCGGTCGCGCTGACCGCGTCGTCCACCGAGGTGTGGATCGGGAAGACCTTGGTCAGGCCGGTGATGCGGAAGATCTTCAGGATGCGCTCCTGGTTGCAGACGAGGCGCAGCGAGCCCTCGTGGGCGCGCACCCTCTTCAGACCGCCCACCAGCACACCGAGGCCGGTCGAGTCGAGGAAGTCAACGCCCTCCATGTCGACGACGAGGTGGTACTTGCCGTCGTTGACGAGCTCGACGAGCTGCTCCCGCAGCTTCGGGGCGGTGTACACATCGATCTCGCCGCCAACCTCGACGACCGTACGATCGCCGACTGAACGGGTCGACAGGGACAGGTCCACGGAACCTCCAGCACCTTGCCTTGCTACGTCATGTGCGATCCTCGGCCGGACGGCCGCCACCGCATGGTCGCGAGCCCGGGCGCGCCCAGCCAGCACGTGGCAAGCCTCAGCGCTGCGACCCACGGCCATACGGCCGTCACGGCCACATTCAACCACCTGCGACCATGCCCGCACGATGGCTTACGACGATTCTCCGTCACGCCGGTGACACACTGGGTCCCCATGCCGCCCCGACACAGCCCGCCCGAGGCACTGCTCGCAACCCTGGCCACCGGTCGGGGGCGGGCCGACCGGCTCACCCATACGGAGCACCTTCCCGCCCGAGCTGCGCGTTATTCACCGTGGCCGGACTCGATCCGTCCGGAGGTCGTGGCCGCGGCGCTCGCCGTCGGGGTGGAACAGCCCTGGGCGCACCAGGCAGAAGCGATGAACCTGGCCAAAAGCGGCCAGACTGTGGTGATCGCCACAGGCACCGCCTCGGGCAAGTCGCTGGGCTACCTCGCCCCGGTGCTCAGCGACCTGCTGGACGGCACCGAGGCCCGCAACGGCCGCGGCGCCACCGCGCTCTACCTGGCCCCGACCAAGGCGCTGGCCGCCGACCAGCGCCGCCGGGCCGCCGAACTCGCCCCACCACGGGTCCGCGCCGCCCTGTACGACGGCGACACCCCGCCCGAGGAGCGCGAGTGGGTCCGCCAGTACGCCTCCTACGTGCTCACCAACCCGGACATGCTGCACCGGGGCATCCTGCCCGGCCATGCCCGCTGGTCCTCCTTCCTCAAGGCCCTGCGTTACGTGGTGGTCGACGAGTGCCACAGCTACCGAGGCGTGTTCGGCTCGCACGTCGCCCAGGTACTGCGGCGGCTGCGCCGCGTCTGCGCGCGCTACGGCTCGTCGCCCACCTTCCTGCTGGCCTCCGCCACCACCTCCGACCCGGCCGCGACCGCCCGGCGACTGACCGGTCTGCCCGCCGTGGCCGTCACCGAGGACGCCTCGCCGCGCGGACCGATGGTCTTCGGCCTCTGGGAGCCGCCGCTGACCGAGAACGTCGGCGAGCACGGCGCGCCCGTGCGCCGCACCGCGACCGCCGAAGCCGCGCACCTGCTGACCGACCTGGTCGAACGGGAGACCCGCACCGTCGTCTTCGTCCGCTCCCGCCGGGCCGCCGAACTCGTCGCGCTCCAGGCCCAGGACCAGCTCGGCCGACCGCTCTCCGGTCGGGTGGCCGCCTACCGCGGCGGCTACCTCGCCGACGAACGCCGGGCGTTGGAACGCGACTTGCACACCGGTCGGCTCCTCGGTCTCGCCTCCACCTCCGCTCTCGAACTCGGCGTCGACATCTCCGGCCTCGACGCCGTCCTGATGGCCGGGTACCCCGGCACCCGGGCCTCGCTCTGGCAGCAGGCGGGCCGGGCGGGCCGGGAGGCCCAGGGTGCGCTGGCCGTCCTGATCGCCCGGGACGACCCGCTGGACACCTACCTGGTGCACCACCCCGAGGCGCTGTTCGCGGCCCCCGTCGAAGCCACCGTGCTCGACCCCGACAACCCCCACGTGCTCGCCCCGCACCTGTGCGCGGCCGCCGCCGAACTCCCGCTCACCGACACCGACCTGGAGCTGTTCGGACCCTCCACCGCGCCACTGCTGCCGGTCCTGGAGCGGCGTGGCCTGCTGCGCCGGCGCAGCGACGGCTCCTGGTACTGGACCCGTCGCGAGCGCGCGGCCGACGCCGTGGACCTGCGCGGAAGCGGCGGCAGCCCGGTGCAGATCGTCGAGGCCGACACCGGCCGACTGCTCGGCACGGTGGATGCCGCTGCCGCGCACACCACCGTCCACACCGGGGCCGTCCACCTGCACCAGGGCCGCACCTACCTGGTCCGGGAGTTCGACCTGGAGAACTCGGTCGCCCTGGTCGAACCGGCCGACCCGCCGTACACCACGGCCGCCCGGGACATCACCTCCATCTCCGTCCTCGACACCGACACCACCGTGGACTGGGGCGACGGCCGGCTCTGCTTCGGCTCGGTGGAGGTGGTCAACCAGGTGGTCGGCTACCTCCGGAAGCGGATCTCCACCGGGGAGATCATGGGTGAGACCAAGCTCGACCTGCCGCCCCGTACGCTGCGCACCCGCGCGGTCTGGTGGACCGTCACCGAGGACCAGTTGTTCGACGCGGACATCCCGCTCGACCAGTTGCCCGGCGCCGCCCACGCCGCCGAGCACGCCTCGATCGGCCTGCTGCCGCTGTTCGCCACCTGCGACCGGTGGGACATCGGCGGTGTCTCCGTCCCGCTGCACCCGGACACCGGGCTCCCGACCGTGTTCGTCTACGACGGCCACCCGGGCGGGGCCGGCTTCGCCGAACGCGGCTTCCAGCGGGCGGTCCAGTGGCTGACCGCCACCCGGACGGCGATCGCCTCCTGCGAGTGCGAGCGCGGCTGCCCGTCCTGTGTGCAGTCGCCCAAGTGCGGCAATGGGAACGACCCGCTGGACAAGGCCGCCGCCGTCCGGCTCCTGGACGTCCTGCTGGCCGGGGTGCCCGGGGCCTCGGACGAACCGGAGGCCCCAGAAGCACCGGACGGGCCGGACAGGCCGGACAGGCCGGACAGGCCGGACAGGCCGGACAGGCCGGACGAACCCTAAGCATCGGGCGGGCCGGAGGTGGCCTCGGGACCGGGCGGTTGAGCCCCGGCCGCCTCATGAGGCCACCGCCGCACCACTCACCGCTCCGTTCGAGGCCCGGCCGGGGACATCGCCGGGCCCGCCGCCCGCCCGATCAGCCGCCCCTCCGCCCGGGGCGTCCTCGGCCCCGGTGACCGGGGCCCGTACCGGCCCGGCCCGGGCCCTCGCCCGCGCCGGGCCGACCGGCAGACGCGCCGGGAGCCCCCGGACCGCCACCTCGGCCACCACCTCGACGGCGTCCGCCGACCGGTCGACCGTGCAGGACACCAGCCCGGCACCCTGAGCGGCGGCGAGTCCGGCCGCCCGCGCGCAGCCGCCGTCCAGGTCCAGCAGCATCCGGCCCGCCCCGGCAAGGGCCGCGAGGTCGGCCGCCGACTCGGCCCGGTGCCGGGCGGCGACCACCGAGCGGACCACGACCGTCGCACCGAAGACCGACGTGCCCAGCATCGCCAGGGCGAGCAGCCAGACCGTCGCCGAGCCGGCGTCCGGCCCTCGCCCGCCCGCCGCCGCTCGGGCCGCACGGGCGTACGCCACCCGCGCCGCCGCTTCCCTCGGCCCGGTCAGGACGGCCATGGACCACCACCTCCGTCCACGGCCGCCGTCAGGACGTCCTCCCGCGCCGCCACGGCCGCCGCACCGAGCCGTACGGCGAGCACTCCGCCGAGCCTTCCCGGCCCCGCGCACGGCGCGTCCACGTCCACCCGCACCGTGTCGGCCGCCAGCACCACCCGGACCTGCGCGCCCGGTGGGGCCGCCGAGCGCGCGAGTTCGGCGGCATCCGGCTCCCCGCGCGCGGCTGCCCTGGCGCCGACCCGGGCGGCGTCCACGCAACGGATCTGCGCGGCGGCCGCGAGCACGCCCCAGATCAGCATCGCCGCGAGCAGCAGGAGCGCCGGCAGCGCCACCGCCGTCTCCGCCGTCACGAAGCCCGCGTCACCGCGCCGACCCGGCCGCAGCGACCACGCCCGGCCGGCCCCGCGCGACACCACCCAACCAGGGCCGGGCCCCGGGCGCCCCGCGTCCGCCCGAACCGCGGGACGGACGACGCGCGAGGCGGCGGATCCGGGAGGCCGACGACCGGTCCTACGTCCCATGGAGCGCCCGCACCAGCATGTCGGTCAGCGCCGTCGTGATGCCGTCGCTGGTCACCACCTTGTACAGCGCGAACGCGAAGGCACACGCTCCCAGAGTCCCGACGGCGTACTCCGCCGAGACCATCCCGGCGTCCGAGCGGCCCCGGCGCCGAGCCACCGTGCGCACCCGGAGGGCCGCCCGACGACTCTTCCGGCGCCAGGCCGTGGCGAGCGGCCGGAGCGGATGCCCGTCACCGGGCCTGATCACGATCACTGCGGTCATGGATCTCTCCTCTTTCTGATGTTCGTGAAACCGACACTCATTCACATGGACTGGGCGAACCGGCTGGCGAGCCCGATGACCACCGGCACCACGCCGATCAGCACGAAGGCCGGAAGGAAGCAGAGCCCCAGCGGCGCGGTGGCGATCACCGCCGCCCGACGGACCCGGGCGTGCGCCGCGCGGGCGGCCGCCGCGCGCTGTCCCTGCGCGAGCCCGATCAGCGGGTCGGCGACCGGGACGCCGCCGAGGCTGCTGCGCTCCAGGCAGCGCGCCAGCGGCGCCAACGTCGGGTGCTGCTCCCCCAGTCGACTCCAGCAGAGCTCCGGCGGTGCGCCCAGGGCCAGTTCGGCCCCGATCGCCACCAGTCGGGGCCCCATCGGCGCGCCCACGCTGCGGCCCACCGCCGACACCGCCTCCGAGGGCAAGGCCGCCGAACCGAGGCAGGCTGCCAACAGCTCGGCACTCAGGGGAAGTTGCCTGGTCAGGAGCTCCTCCTCCCGAGCCGCCCGGCGATCCAGCGGCGAACGCTCCCGGGCCGACCACCGGTGGATACCGACTGCCAGCAGCGCCCCGACAACGAGCCCGGTGCCACCGCCGACCAGCATCACCGCCGCGAGCCCGCCGACGACCGCCGTCACCATCCGTCGTCGGCGCCCGACACCGAAGGTCACCATCCACGTTCGCCCGCCTCCTCCCTCCGCCTTCCAGGCCCGGGCGAATGCCCGCCGCCGCCTCACCCGGCCGCACACCGACCTCCACACCGCGGTGGACGCAGCCATCAGGAGGACGGCCGCCACCCACTCGACACCCCGCGTCACCCCGCCCTCGCCCCCGTTCCCGCCTCCGCGCCGAGCGCCCGAGCACGCATCCGTGACAGGCTGCGGCTCCGCCCACGCCACCCAGGAGCGGACACCCCACGGACGGACGTCCACCGCCGCTCGCCCCGTCCCCCGGGCGCCTCCAGCGCACCTCGGGCGGCCGCCCGGACGATGCGCGCCGTCCAGAGCACGCCCAGCCCCTCCAGGGCCACCCCCGCCGCCAGGCAGCCCAACCCAGCCGGTGTGTGCAGCAGGACGTCCAGCGGGCGGGCCCCCAGCGCCGAGCCGACGAACAGCCCGACACCCGGCAGCGCGGCCAGCACGGCGATCGTCGTCCGCGGCCCGGCCAACTCCCCGGCGATCTCCTCCGCGAGTGCGCGCTCGCCGCGCAGCGCCTCCGCGACCCGGTCCAGCGCGGCGGCCAGCCCCGATCCGCTGTCCGCCGCCACCCGCCAACAGGCCGCGATCGCCGCGGCGCCGCTGCCGCCCGGAAGTCCGGCCAACAGGTGCAGCGCGGCGGGCACGTCCCCGCCGTAGCGGCCGGCGGCTAGTCGGGCCACCGGCTCCTCACCGAGCCTGCGCAGCCCCTCCGGATCCGCGGCGAGCCGTGCGGTGACCAGGTGCAGCGCCTGCTCCGGCGTCGCCCCGCCCCGCAGCTCGCCCGCCAGCCCGGCGCAGAGCTCCACCACGGCCGCGGCCCGGTGCCGGGCCTCTGCCGCCAGCCGTCGCCGCAGCCGCCACCGGCGCAGCGGCAGGACGGCCACCGCGGCCGCGAGCACCGGCACCAGCGAGGCGGTGGCCCGCCCGGCCGCCAACCCGACCGGCAGGAGCAGCAGTTCGGGTGCCAGGAACTCCGGCGGGCGCCCCCGGTCCCACGCCTCGACACCCGGACTCGGCCCCCGCGCGGGTGGACCGCTTCCCGCCAACACCAGCCTGGAGCGCCGCCCGCCCGGCAGCTGATCCTGCACCGCGCGCCACGCCGCGATGGCGACCAGGCACAGCACGAGCACCCAGCAGAGCGCGAGTTGACCTTGCGTCATGCACGCCACCTCCGTTGTCGTCGGCCTGTCCTGGCCGAGCCTCCGAGCAGTACCAGGGCTCCCGCCGCGCACCCGCCCAGCAGCAGGACGAAAGCCAGCTCCACCATCCACACGTCCGCGCCCACCGACCCGGCCACCGCCACCGCGATCACGGCCGCCCCGACCCGAGCGACACCCCGCGTGCCGCCAGCAACCCGACCAGCCGCTCCCAGCCCGCACCGGGACACAGGCCTCCGGACGCCGGGAAGGCCACCGCGGGCGTGGTCACGGCCAGCCCGTCGCGGTCCCCGGCCATCGTGTGGACCTCCGCCACCCGACGCAGCCCCGAGCCCGGATCACGGACCAGGTGCACCACCACGTCGAGCGCGGCCCGCAGTTGGCTGTGCAACGCCGGTCGGTCGAGGCCGGCGAGCGAGCCCAGGGCCTCCAGCCGGACCGGCACGTCCGCCGCCGTGTTGGCATGGACCGTCCCGCAGCCACCCTCGTGCCCGGTGTTCAACGCGGCCAGCAGGTCCGACACCTCTGCCCCGCGGACCTCGCCGATCACCAGTCGGTCCGGACGCATCCGCAGTGCCTGGCGGACGAGGTCCCGCAGGGTGAGTTCGCCCAGCCCCTCCTGGTTGGGCGGGCGGCTCTGCAGCCTGACCACGTGCGGATGGGCCGGTTGCAGCTCGGCCGAGTCCTCGGCGACCACGATCCGCTCCTCCGGCCCGACCAGGCCGAGAAGTGCCGACAGGAGCGTCGTCTTCCCCGAGCCCGTCCCACCGGACACGAGCAGCGACAGCCGGGCCCTCACGATGCCCGCGAGCAGGGCCGCACCCTGCGGTGGCAGGGCGCCGCCCGCCACCAGCTCGTCGAGCGTGAACGGCCGGGGCCGGCACACCCGCAGCGAGATGTGCGTGCAGCCGGCCGCGATCGGCGGCAGCACGGCGTGCAGCCGGGTCCCGTCCGGCAGCCGGGCGTCCACCCACGGTCGGGCGTCGTCCAACCGCCGGCCGGCCGCGGTGGCCAGCCGGTGGGCCAGCCGCCGCACCGCCCCGGCGTCGGCGAACCGGACCCCGGTGGCTCGGTGCAGGCCGCCGCCACGGTCGACCCACACCTCGTCCGGACCGTTCACCAGGACGTCCGTGACGTCGGGCTCCGCCAGCAGCCGGTCCAGCGGGCCCGCACCCACCAGTTCGGCGCGCAGCGAGCGCACGGTGTCCAGGACCTCGTCCCCGCCGAGCGGCGGGCGGGTGGCCCGCAGCGCGGCCGCGACCGAGCCGGCCGTCGGGGCGGCCCCCGACTCGGCCAGCCGCAGCCGGACCGCGTCCACCAGGGCCGCCGACCGCTGCTCGCGGGCCGTACGGCCGTACGGACAGGGCCCGTGCTCGGCCTTCGGCGGCCCGCCGGACGGCGGCACGCTCCGCAGTGGCCGCTGCTCCCGGGCACCGGTGCCCGGACCGGGCTGGCCGCCCCGGAGGACTGTTCTGCGCAGACGGACCATCAGTACACACCTCCTCCGACCACCGGCACCGGCGGCAGCACTTCGTTCAGGAAGGTCGCGCAGAAGCGCGCGAGCGGACCGTTCTCCCGGCTGCCGGGCGGAACGCCCTTCACGACGTCCGGAGCGAGGCCCGGCTCCCGATCCAGCTCACCCGCCAGCGGCAGCCGCAGCCCGCGGACGATCTGCCGGGCCGGGAGCCCGCCGGCCCGCACCGGCCGCACCACGACCCGGACGTCCCCGAGCCGCATCCGGGCCGCCGCCGCGACCCGGTCGGCGGCGGCCACCGCGCGCAGCTCGGCCGCCACCACCAACAGCGCCAGGTCGGACTGTTCCAGCGCCTGCCCGGCGGCCGCGTCGAGGTGGCGGGGCACGTCGACCACCACCAGCCCTCCGCGCCGCCTGGAGGCGGCCAGCACGCTGCGCATGGCCTCCGGCGGCACCGTCAGGGTGTCGCCGCGGTCCCAGGACAGGCAGGACAGCGTGGAGAGCCGTTTGAGCGCCGGCAGCGCCCGGGCCAGCTCGGCCCCGCTGACCCTTCCGCGAGAGCCGGCCAGCTCCGGCCAGCGCAGCCCGCTGACCCGCTCGCCGCCGAGCAGGATGTCGAGGCCTCCGCCCAGTGGGTCGCCGTCGATGAGCATCGTCCGCCGGCCCGCCCGGGCGGCCGTGACCGCCAGCGCGCAGGCCAGCGTCGAGGCTCCGGACCCGCCGGAGCCGCCGAGCACAGCGACGGTGACCGCCGGGCAGCCGACGCCCTCGGCCGCGTCGGCGATCCGGTCGAGCAGCCAGGCTTCGGCGTCGGGCAGGAACAGCACGTGCTCGGCCCCGAGTTGGACGGCTCTGACCCAGACCCCGGGGTCGTCGAGGTCCAGCCCCAGCAGCAGCACCCCGCCGCGCCGCCCCAGCCCGGAGCACCGGACGGCCTGGTCGTCCCCGACCAGGACCAGCGAGGCGCCTTCCCAGAGCTCCCGCGCCGGTGGCCCGGCCCGGACCAGTCTCGGCTCGGTGCCCGCCGCCGCGCAGATCCGCAGCAGGTGCTCGGCGAGGCCCTCGTCCTCGGTGACGACGAGCGGCCCGGCGATCGCGGGGCCCTCGGCGGTGATGTGGTCGGCGATCGGCGTCGACATGGTGTCTCCCCTCCGCGCCGCGGATCACCGGGGTGATCTGCAGCGCACGTCGGACGGTTGCGGCGGACGGCCGCCCGACAGACCTCTCGGAGTGGAAGGGGATGAGGCCCTGCCCGGCGACCGCCGCCGGTCATCACGGTGGGGGGAGATCCGGATTTCGTCATCCGGGTTCCGATTGCCTGTGGATAACTCGGGGCTGTGGACGAAAACGTTCACCCGGGCGGGGGGCTAATCGGCGAAGAATTGACGAAAGAGGGTCACCGAGATGAACCGGCGACTCCTCGCGCCCTGATCCGTCGGCCTCCCGACGGCCGCCCGCGATCGTCCGGACGGCACTTCCGGACGGGTCCGCACCACCGATCGGAACCAGCCGTCCGACCCTTGACGGACATGAGCGAATGGCGACACAGAGTGACGAATGTCGAACATGTGACCGAGATGCCGCCACCCCCTGTAAGCCGCCGACGCGGCGGCGCCGAATCCGGCGCGAGAGGCGTTCAAGCCCTGAAAATGGCCCCGGACATGCGACGACCCCCGCCGGGGGGGAGAGCGGGGGTCGTCTATCCACAGCCCGACTCGGGGGGGAGGAGCCGGACCGGGTTAGCACGGTCGCGAACGATCCGTGACTTCCATGGTGTACCCGAGCGGCCAGAAACACAAACCCGCACGCCCGCGAGTACGCCGAATGGCGGGCTGTTTTGCGGCTCCCTCTATCCTCGGTTCCCGTGGACACCACCGAGAACGCCGACGACCACGCCGACGGGTCCCCGGGCGGCACCATCGCTCCCGACGAGCTCCGCCCCCCCGTTCGCCCCCGCCCGGGCGGGCCGCGCACAGCGGCCTTCTTCGACCTCGACAAGACCATCATCGCCAAGTCGAGCGCGCTGGCCTTCAGCCGCCCGTTCTACCAGGGCGGACTGATCAACCGTCGGGCCGTACTGCGCAGCGCGTACGCCCAGTTCGTCTTCCTGGTCGGCGGCGCGGACCACGACCAGATGGAGAAGATGCGCGAGTACCTCTCCGCGCTGACCCGGGGCTGGAACGTCCAGCAGGTCCGGGAGATCGTCGCCGAGACCCTGCACAACCTGATCGACCCGATCATCTACGACGAGGCGGCCTCGCTGATCGAGCAGCACCACGCGGCCGGCCGGGACGTCGTGATCGTCAGCAGCTCCGGCTCCGAGGTGGTCGAGCCGATCGGCCGGCTGCTCGGCGCGGACCACGTGATCGCCACCCGCCTCCAGGTCGAGGACGGCTGCTACACCGGCGAGATCGAGTACTACGCCTACGCCGAGAACAAGGCCGCCGCCATCCGGGAGTTGGCCGCGACCGAGGGCTACGACCTGGCCGAGTCCTACGCCTACAGCGACTCCTCCACCGACCTGCCGCTGCTGGAGGCGGTCGGCCACCCGTCGGCCGTCAACCCCGACCGGGCGCTGCGGAAGGAGGCGCAGGCCCGGGAGTGGCCGGTGCTGGTCTTCGAGAAGCCGGTGGAACTGCGGCGCCGACTGCCCGAGTTCTCCGCTCCGAGCGGTTCGGTGCTGACCGCCGTGGCGGTCGGGACGGCCGCTCTGACCGCCGGGGTGATCTGGTACCTGGCCCGTCGGCGGCGCCCCGCCGCCTGAGGCCGGGCAACGCCGCAGTTCAGGCCAAAACGGGCAATCGACGTGTACTTCTCATTTCGGGTTCCCCTTTCGCCCGAAACGCGATACAAATGAAGCACGGCCCGCGAGACCCGGTCAGGACCGAAGAGGTCAAACCGACAACGCAGTTCAGGCCCCACGGACCGCACGTACAGATATCCGAGCACCCACATGCAGCCGACCCGCTGTCGGGCCGCCGGACCAGACGAACGGGCAGGATCCCCGTCTGATCGGCACTTCCGGTGCATGCATGGTCACCCGGTATCTGCACCAGCGGCGGCACCCAGCAGGATCAGGTGCCGCCGCATCCGCGTGTCCGCGGCGCCCGCCCGCCCCCTCGCGGAGGGGTCCGGGCCGCTTGCGCGGAAGGGCCGGGCCGCCGCTCAGACCATCCCGCGCTGCATCGCCTCGCAGACCGCCGTGCTCTCCCGCGCGCCGAGCCGCAGCGCCCGGCCGCAGTGCGCGATCCACGCCGCCATCCCCTCGGGGGTGCCGGCCAGGTAGCCGGCGAGGGCCCGGCGGTAGGTGGCGGTGCCGAGCTCCGCCAGGCCGACCTCGGCCGGGCAGATCGACTTCGGGTCGAGCCCCTCGGCGATCAGCACGATCCGCTGGGCGGCCCGTGCGATCACCCCGTTGTGGGTGCCGAACGGCCGCAGCGCGAGCAGTTCGCCGTGCACCACCGAGGCCACCACGAGGGCCGGCGTGCCCACGCCCTGGCCCTCCGCGCGCGCCACCAGCAGCCGGGAGAGCTGATCGAGCCGGGCCGCGACCTCCTCCGCACCCGGAGCGGGCGGCAGCACGGGCAGCGGCCCGTCCACGGCGTCGACCTCGACGCTCTCCACCGGCTCCAGCTCCAGCGGGAACAGCGCCTCGGCGCCCTCCCCCGCCCGCCGCGGGCGCCCGGCGGCCGGATCGCCGTCGCCGACCGCGAGCAGGTGCAGCCGGGCCAGCACCTGGAGCGGCGAGTGCCGCCAGATGCTGAGCAGCTGGCCGGCCTCGGCGGCGATCCGCAGCGCCGCACCGACCGTCCGCGATTCGGGGTCGGCGCCGAAGTCGGTGCGGCGGCGCACCTCCTCCAGCGGCCAGTCGGCCCCGGCCAGGGCCGCCGACGCGCGGGCGCCGCGCAGTGCCGACTCGGAGGTGACCTCGGCCGCTCGGCGGCGCATCACCCGGTGGCCGTAGAGCCGGTCGACGGCCTTGCGCACCTCGGCCACCGCGTCGGGCACCCCGGGGAGCTGGGCCAGCGGGGCGAGGGGATCAGTTCCAGTGCTCACCTACCCGAGAGTAATGAACAGGTCGCCCCTCCCGGAACAGCAACCCCGCATCACCCGTTAGAGGCAATCCTCATTTCCCTCCGCCGATAGAACCCAAACCCCGGCTAGCATGACCACTATCGGAGACGATAACGATTTCCAACTGGGGCCCCTCCGTCGCACACGGCCCCTGGGCAGGAGGCCCCGCAGCGAGGGCCCTGAGCGAGAGTCGGAGTCCCCAGATGAAGATCGCCTTCGTCGGCAAGGGCGGCAGCGGGAAGACCACGCTGTCCGCCCTGTTCATCCGCCACCTGGCAGCCTCGGGCCGGCCAGTCATCGCCGTGGACGCCGACATCAACCAGCACCTCGGCCCCGCCCTCGGCCTGACCGATGCTCAGGCCGCCGAGCTGGTCCCGATGGGTGGACACCTGTCGAAGATCAAGGAGTACCTGCGCGGCAGCAATCCACTGATCCGCTCCTCCGAGGAGATGATCAAAACCACGCCGCCCGGCCGCGGTTCGCGACTGCTGCGGATCGTCGAGGAGAACCCGGTCTACGCCTCCTGCGCCCGTCCGATCGCACTGGACGAGGGCTCGGTCCGGCTGCTGGCGACCGGCGCGTTCACCGAGGAGGACCTCGGGGTGGCCTGCTTCCACTCCAAGGTCGGCGCGGTCGAGCTGCTGCTCAACCACCTGCTGGACGGCCCCGGCGAGTACTTCGTGACCGACATGACCGCGGGCTCGGACTCCTTCGCCTCCGGCCTGTTCACCCGCTTCGACCTGACCTTCCTGGTGGCCGAACCGACCCGCAAGGGCGTCTCCGTCTACCGCCAGTACAAGGACTACGCCGGCGACTTCGGCGTGCGGCTGCGCGTGGTCGGCAACAAGGTGCAGGGCCCGGACGACCTGGCCTTCCTCCGGCGCGAGGTCGGCGACGACCTGCTCACCACCTTCGGCCAGTCGGACTGGGTGCGCCGCCTGGAGCAGGGGGCCGAGCCGCCACTGAGGTCCCTGGAGCCGGCCAACCGGGCCGTACTGGAGGAGCTGCGGATCGAGGCCGACGCCTCCTACGGACGACGGGACGCACGCCGCTACACCGAGCAGGCCGTGCTCTTCCACCGCCGCAACGCGGAGAGTTGGGCCAACGCCAAGGTCGGCATCGACCTCGCGACCCAGGTGGACGAGGAGTTCGTCCTGGGCGACTTCGCGGACGGCGGCGAGCACGCGGCCCCGGCCGGCGCCCGCGCCTGACCCCCACCCCGCACCCCGCACCCCGCACCCCGCACCCCGCACCCCGCACCCGAACGGGCCGCGACCTCTCCCAATTCCGGGGAGGCCGCGGCCCGTTCGCCGCGCCCGGCCCCGTCGCTCGACGGCCGGCCCGGGCCGGCCCTCCCGTCGAGCGGCAGCAGATTCCCGATGGTTCGGCCACCACCCAATGGAGTGAACCGGGGGGTTTTTCACTTCCCTCCCGCAACCACGCTGTGCAAAGCTTTCATTACCCTCGGTTTACCGAGTCTTGATGGTTCGTCCGGCGGCCCTCAGCGAGACGTCCCGCACCTCGCCCAAAGCCCCGGCGGGCCCGATGGTCCACGCCGGCCGGTGACACCCGCACTCCCCGCCGCGCCCACGCCACCCCGCCACACCGTCGCGCCCCCGCCACAGCCGATCCGCCCGGAGCCCCCTCCGGACTCACCACCGGACCTGACTGCGTTCGCCCCCACCCCGGACAGACGGGAAGACAAATGCCCCTCGACATCTCCAGCGCCCCCATCGCCTCCGACACCACTGACCACGCACCGCCCGGCCCGGGCCACCGGATCCGCTGGGTCCAGGACCTCTCCTCCTCCCTCGTGGTTTTCCTGATCGCCGTACCGTTCTCCCTCGGCATCGCGCTCGCCACCGGCGCCCCGCTCACCGCCGGTCTGGCCGCCGCGGCCGTGGGCGGGATCGTGGTCGGGCTGTTCGGCGGAACGCCGCTCCAGGTCAGCGGCCCCTCGGCAGCGCTGACGGTGGTCACCGCCGGACTGATCGCCCAGTACGGCTGGCAGGCCACCTGCGCCATCACCGCCGCCGCCGGCCTGTTCCAACTCCTGCTCGGCGCACGCCGGGTGGCCCGGACCGCACTCGCCGTCTCACCCGCGATCGTGCACGGCATGCTGGCCGGGGTCGGGCTCACCATCGCCATCGCGCAGCTCCACATCGTCCTCGGCGGCTCGCCGCAGAGCTCAGCGATCGCCAACCTCATTTCCCTGCCAGGGCAGTTGGCCGGTCCGCACCCACCCGCGCTGCTGGCCGGCGCGGTGACGGTGGCCGTCCTGATCGGCTGGCCCCGACTGGGCCGGCTGCCGGGCCGCGCGGGCGAGTTCGGCGCCCGGCTGGCCACGGTGCCGGGCCCGCTGGCCGGCGTCGCACTGGCCACCGCCCTCGTGCTCGCCCTGGACCTGCGGCCGGCCCGCGTCGAACTGCCGGCCTGGCGGCCGCAGGCCTTTCTGCCGGCCCTTCCGCACGGCCCGGTCCTCGGACTGCTGGCGGCCGTCCTCACCGTCACCGCCGTCGCGAGTGTGGAGTCGCTGCTGTCCGCCGTCGCGGTCGACCGGATGTCCCGCCGGACCGGCGACCTCGACCGCGAACTGCGCGGCCAGGGCCTCGCCAACCTGGTGAGCGGGCTGGTCGGTGGGCTGCCGGTCGCCGGTGGCGCGGTGCGCAGCACCGCCAACGTGCGGGCCGGCGGCCAGACCAGGTGGGCCTCGGTACTGCACGGTGTCTGGGTGCTGGCGGCCGCACTCGCGCTGACCGGCGGACTGCGCCGGATCCCGCTGGCCGCGCTCGCCGCACTGGTGCTGGTCGTCGGGCTGCACATGGTGAGCTTCGCGCACATTCGCAAGGTGCACCGGCACCGCGAGTTCCCCGTCTACCTGATCACCGTGCTCGGCGTGGTGGCCGCCGGCGTGCTGTGGGGCGTCGTGATCGGCGCCGGGACCGCCGCGCTGCTCGCCCTCTACCGGCTGACCCGCGCCCATGTGGACGTCTCGACCGGCCCCGACGGCACGGTCACCGTCCGGACGCACGGCCCGCTCACCTTCACCACCGTGCCGCGGCTCGGCCGGGCACTCGCCGGCATCCCGGCCGGGGCCGAGGTCACCGTGGTCCACGACGGCGCCTTCCTGGACCACGCCGCGTACGAGACCCTGTACACCTGGCGGGCCGGACACCAGGGCGCGGGCGGCCGGGTCTCGATGGTGACGCGGCGCCAGGACGACGAGGTGCTCGACCCGGACGGCACGGTGCGCGCGGGCAGTTCACCGGGCCCGCACCGCTGCCGGGCCTGGACGCCCTGGGTCGGCCACCACTGCATCGAGCAGCAGGAGGACCCGCACGGCCGACTGCTGGACGGCGTCCGGGTGTTCCAGCAGCACACCGCCCCGCTGATCAGGCCGGAGCTCGCCCGGCTGGCACGGGAGGGGCAGGCGCCCTCCCAGCTCTTCCTGACCTGCGCGGACTCCAGGATGGTCACCAGCATGATCACCAACAGCGGCCCGGGGGACCTGTTCACGGTGCGCAACGTGGGCAACCTGGTGCCGGCGCCGCACGAACCCGGCGCGGCGGACGACTCGGTGGCCGCCGCGGTGCAGTACGCGGTCGAGGTGCTGGAGGTGCGCTCGATCACGGTCTGCGGCCACTCCGGCTGCGGTGCGATGAAGGCCCTGCTGGACGGAGTGCACGAGCTCCCCGGTCCGCCCACCCCGCTGGCCCGCTGGCTGCGCAACGGCCGCGGCTCGCTGGACCGGCTCCGACGGGTCCCGGCGGAGTTCGTCGGCCGGCCCGTGGCGGACGTCGCGGAGCAACTCTGCATCACCAACGTGGTCCAGCAGCTGGACCAGCTGATGGCGAACCCGGCGGTGGAACGCCGGGTCGAGGCGGGCACGCTGCGGCTGGTCGGGATGTACTTCGACTTCGCGACGGCGCAGGCCTACGTCCTGGACCGGGCCGCCGGGACGTTCAGCCCGGTCGAGGCCCGCAGCGGGAAGCGCATCGACAAAACCGAACACAACGCCGACGCCCCCGACGGGACCGGCCCCGACGCCCGGCCGGGCCGGGTGTCGGCCGAACGGGTGAATGAGGACGAACGGGTGCCGGTCGAGGGTGGCGAGGAGGACCCTCTGCTGGCCGCCTGAGAGCCGGGCCCGTGTCCCCGTCAGGCGGGCCGGGGCACGGGCCCACCCACCCTCGCGCGGTCTTCCGGTCCGCGGCGGCGGAACATGCCGACCGGCGACCGGCCATCGGTCAAAGGTCTACACCAATTCACAGGAGCCTCTTGTCAACTGCCCCGTTCGCCTGGTGAGCTGTGCGCTGGGACACACGGGACAATCCCCACGCACGGGATCGCCCCCGATCATGACTCGATGAGGAGTGCGCGTTGAGCAACGAGAGCCTGGCCAACCTGCTCAAGGAGGAGCGGCGCTTCGCCCCGCCGGCAGAGCTCGCCGCAGCCGCCAACGTCACCGCGGCCGCGTACGCGCAGGCCTCCGAGGACCGTCTGGGCTTCTGGGCCGAGCAGGCCCGTCGCCTCACCTGGGCCGTCGAGCCGACCGAGACCCTCGACTGGTCCAACCCTCCCTTCGCCAAGTGGTTCGCCGACGGCAAGCTCAACGTCGCGTACAACTGCGTCGACCGCCACGTGGAGAACGGCCTGGGCGACCGGGTCGCCATCCACTTCGAGGGCGAGCCCGGCGACGGCCGCTCGATCACCTACGCCCAGCTCAAGGACGAGGTCTCGCAGGCCGCCAACGCGCTGCTGGAGCTCGGCGTGCGCAAGGGCGACCGGGTCGCCGTCTACCTGCCGATGATCGCCGAGGCGGTCGTCGCGATGCTCGCCTGCGCCCGGATCGGTGCCACCCACTCGGTGGTCTTCGGCGGCTTCTCCTCCGACGCCGTCGCCTCCCGCATCCAGGACGCCCAGGCCAAGCTCGTCATCACCGCCGACGGCGGCTACCGCCGCGGCAAGCCCTCGGCCCTGAAGCCGGCCATCGACGAGGCGCTCACCAAGGTGGACGGCGTCGAGCACGTCCTGGTGATCCGCCGTACCGGGCAGGACATCCCGTGGAGCGAGGGCCGCGACGTCTGGTGGCACGAGATCACCGCGCGCCAGTCCACCGAGCACGCCCCCGAGGCGCACGACGCCGAGCACCCGCTGTTCATCCTCTACACCTCGGGCACCACCGGTAAGCCCAAGGGCATCCTGCACACCTCGGGCGGCTACCTCACCCAGGCCAGCTACACCCACCACGCCGTCTTCGACCTCAAGCCGGAGACCGACGTCTACTGGTGCACCGCCGACATCGGCTGGGTCACCGGACACTCGTACATCGTCTACGGCCCGCTCGCCAACGGCGCCACCCAGGTCATCTACGAGGGCACCCCGGACACCCCGCACCAGGGCCGGTTCTGGGAGATCGTCCAGAAGTACGGCGTGACCATCCTCTACACCGCGCCGACCGCGATCCGCACCTTCATGAAGTGGGGCGACGACATCCCCGCGAAGTTCGACCTGTCCTCGCTGCGGGTGCTGGGCAGCGTCGGCGAGCCGATCAACCCCGAGGCCTGGATCTGGTATCGCGAGCACATCGGCGCCGGCACCTGCCCGATCGTGGACACCTGGTGGCAGACCGAGACCGGCGCCATGATGATCAGCCCGCTGCCGGGCGTCACCGAGACCAAGCCGGGCTCGGCCCAGCGCGCCCTGCCCGGCATCGCGGCCACCGTGATGGACGACGAGGGCAACGAGGTGCCGAACGGCTCCGGCGGCTACCTGGTGCTCACCGAGCCGTGGCCGTCCATGCTCCGCACCATCTGGGGCGACGACCAGCGCTACATCGACACCTACTGGTCGCGCTTCGAGGGCCGTTACTTCGCCGGTGACGGTGCCAAGAAGGACGAGGACGGGGACATCTGGCTGCTCGGCCGGGTGGACGACGTCATGCTCGTCTCGGGCCACAACATCTCCACCACCGAGGTGGAGTCGGCCCTGGTCGGCCACCCGTCAGTGGCCGAGTCCGCGGTGGTCGGCGCCACCGACGCCACCACCGGCCAGGCCATCGTCGCCTTCGTGATCCTGCGCGGAGGGGCCGTCGAGACCCCCGAGCTGGTCGATGAGCTGCGGGCGCACGTCGGCCGCACGCTCGGCCCGATCGCCAAGCCGAAGCAGATCAAGGTGGTCGGCGAGCTGCCGAAGACCCGCTCCGGCAAGATCATGCGCCGTCTGCTGCGCGACATCGCCGAGGGCCGCGAGGTCGGTGACACCACCACGCTGGCCGACAGCACGGTGATGAGCCAGATCCAGGCCCAGCTGCCGTCCTCGGACAACGGCAACGGCTGAACCCGCTGAGACAGCGGCTGTGCCCCGGACGGTGGTCACCGTCCGGGGCACAGCCGTCTCCTCGGCTCCATCCGGACACCGACACCAGAGACCGTCCGGGCACGAGGCACCGTCCGGGCACGAGGCACCGTCCGGGCACCGGACTCCGTTCGGGCACCAAGGCACTGCTCCTCCGAGGTGCAGTACCAGCCCGCAGGGTTTAAGTCCTTTATTAGGACAATCCGGATGTCACCCGAACTCCCGCTAGACTGTTAGGGACGCATCAAGATCCCTTGACAGGGACCGCGGGCGTCACAGGGCGCGCCGGGAAGTCTGGTCGGCAACTGCACCACCCGTGCATCCGTTGCCGCTCCCAGCCCCAGGAGGTCCACGTGACCGACCAGCCGCCCGTCCACGAGCCGACGACCCGCCGCCGGCAATTCCTCGGCCGGCTGTCCGTGCCCGAGCGCACCTTCATCACCGACGCCCTGCGCACCGAGACGGTCGGCGGCATGCTGCTGCTGGGCGCCGCCGCCATCGCGCTGATCTGGGCCAACGTCTGGCCGGACGCGTACCGGAGCGTGCTCGACTACACCGTCGGCCCCTCCGCCCCCCTGCACCTCGACCTCTCCCTGGCCACCTGGGCCAAGGACGGCCTCCTGGCGGTCTTCTTCTTCGTCGCCGGGATCGAACTCAAACGCGAGTTCGTCGCGGGTGAGCTGCGCACACCCAGTGCCGCGCTGCTGCCCGTGGTCGCCGCCGTCTGCGGGGTCGCGCTGCCCGCGATCCTGTTCGCCCTGGTGAACTCCGGCAGCGGCGGACACCCCAGCGGCTGGGCGATCCCGACCGCCACCGACATCGCCTTCGCGCTCGGCGTGCTGGCCGTGGTCGGCAGCCACCTGCCGTCAGCGCTGCGCGCCTTCCTGCTCACCCTGGCGGTGGTCGACGACCTGATCGCGATCCTGATCATCGCGATCTTCTACAGCCACGGCATCAAGTTCTGGGCGCTCGGTCTGGCCTTCGCCGGCCTGGTGCTGTTCTGGTTCCTGCACCGGCGCGGCGTCCACGGGTGGTACGTCTTCGTGCCGCTGGCCGTCGTCACCTGGGCACTGATGCACGAGAGCGGCATCCACGCCACGGTGGCGGGTGTCGCGATGGGTCTGATGCTGCGCTGCCACCGGGAGGGCGACGAGCAGCACTCCCCCGGCGAGCACATCGAGCACCTGGTCCGCCCGTTCTCGGCCGGCCTGGCCGTCCCGCTGTTCGCGCTGTTCTCGGCCGGGGTGGCGATATCCGGTCCGACCCTGCGCGAGGTGTTCACCCAGGCCACCCCGATCGGCATCGTGATCGGACTGCTGGTCGGCAAGTCGGTGGGCGTGTTCGGCGGCACCTGGCTGACCGCCCGGTACACCAGGGCCGAGCTGAACCCGCAGCTCAAGTGGGCGGACATGGTCGCCGTCTCGGTGCTGGCCGGCATCGGCTTCACCGTCTCGCTGCTGATCAGCGAGCTGGCCTTCCCGGACGACCCGACGCTGGCCGGTCGGGCCAAGACCGCCGTCCTGCTCGGCTCGCTGATATGTGCGACGGTCGCCACCGTGCTGCTGAAGCTGCGCAACCGGCACTACCGTGCGCTGTGCGAGGAGGAGGACCGGGACGTGGACGGGGACGGCGTCCCGGACGTCTACCAGGCGGACGACCCGGCCTGGCGGGCGAAGGTCGGCGAGGACCGGCACCCCGGCCCCGAGGCCGACCGGGAGCCCGGCCCCCGCCGGTCCGGACGGGACGCCTGAGCCACCCCGCAGACCCCGCCCGAAGGCCCGCCCGAGGGCCCCGGGCCGGGTCCTCGCGGGTTTCCGGCGAGTTCCCGACGAGCTCGCGGAGGGGCTGCCGGCGGACCTCGGCTGCCGGGACACGTCCCTCCGGCGGGGCCCCGGAGTGGTGTCCGACTGACCGGTAAGGGCATGATTCTGAGCTGTCGACAACCCACAGACGCCTCCGGAACCCCCACCGGCCCCCGGAACCGCACAGCCGCGGTGGCGTCACGCCGTACCGCCGCAGAGGAGAACCGCTGATGCCCGCAGGAGCCGCAGACCCGTCCAGCAACGGCCGGGCGCCCTACGAGGGCGAGCGTTCGGTGGGGCAGCTGTTCGCGGCGGCCACCTCCGACCTGTCCGCGCTGGTCCACGACGAGATCGCGCTCGCCAAGGCCGAGATCCGGGCGGACGTCAAGCGCGGCGTCTCCGGCGGCATCTCGCTGATCGTCGCCGGCGTGGTGGCGCTGTTCTCCATCCCGATGCTGAGCGCCGCGGCGGCCTTCGGCATCCACGCGCTGGGCCTGTCGCTGGGCTGGTCCTTCCTGATCGTGGCCGGTGCCTACCTGCTGCTCGCGGTGCTGCTCGGAATGCTGGCCTGGCGTTCGTTCAAGAAGATCGAGAAGCCGGTCCGCACCATCGAGGGCGCCCAGAAGACGGCCGACGTGCTGAAGAACGCCCGGCCGCGCCCGGCCACCCAGGAGGAGATCGACCGGGCCTTCGGCCGCATCCCGTAAACAGGACGCCGGCGGCGCCGTACCGGGCCAGCCATCGGGCAGCCGTACCGGGCGGCCCCGCGTCGGCGGGCGCGGGGACCCGCCGACAACGAGTGCCGGGCACATGTCCGGCGCGCGAATGTGACACGCTCTCGGTATGCCGCTCGACCAGAAGCCCGTGCCCGTGCAGCCGTCCGCCGCCTCCGGCCCCGACTCCGGCGCCGGTCTGACCCCCGAAGGCCCCGGCACCGCCCCTGAAGGCCCCGGCACCGCCCCCGAGGGCACCGACCTGGCCCCCGGACGGGAGCCTGATCGGGAACCCGAGCGGAAGCCCGGGCAGGGCCAGGAGCGGGAACCCCTCGAAGCGGCCTCCGGCGGAGCCCCGGCGGAGGGCGACGAGGCCTGGGACGTCCGGCAGCCCGGCCCGTGGACGCACCGCGACCTCGCGGCCAACGGCGCCCGCTTCCACATCGCCGAGCTGGGCTCCGGCCCGTTGGTGCTGCTGGTGCACGGCTGGCCCGAGTACTGGTGGGCCTGGCGCCACCAGCTGACCGCGCTCGCCGACGCCGGCTACCGCGCGGTGGCCCTCGACCTGCGCGGCATCGGCGGCAGCGACCGCACCCCGCGCGGGTACGACCCGGGCAACCTCGCCCTGGACATCACCGGTGTGATCCGCTCGCTCGGCGAGCGCCGGGCCCACCTGGTCGGGCACGCCTCCGGCGGCACACTGGCCTGGGTCGCGGCGGTGATGCGCCCGTCCGTCATCCAGAGCCTGACCGTGGTCTCCGCCGCGCACCCGAGGGACCTGCGCCGGGCGCTGCTGACCGACCGCCGGCAGTTCGCCGCCTTCGAGCACGTGCTGGGCTTCCAGCGGCCGTGGATACCGGAACGCCGGCTGGTGGCCGGCGACGCCGAGCTGGTCGGCCGCTACCTGGCCTCCTGGACCGGTCCGAACGGCCTGGACGAGGCCGCGGTGCACGCGTACCGGCAGGCGATCCAGATCCCCAGCACGGCGCACTGCTCGATCGAGCCGTACCGCTGGCTGCTGCGCTCGCTGGCCCGGCCGGACGGCATCCAGTTCGCCCGGCGGATGAAGAAGCCGATCACCGCGCCGACGCTGCACGTCCAGGGGGCGGCGGATCCGGTGCTGCTGTCGCACACCGCGCTCGGCGGCGGCGAGTACGTGGCGGCGCCGTACCGCTGGCGGCTGCTGCCGGGGGTCGGGCACTTCCCGCACGAGGAGGCGCCGGAGGAGTTCACCGCCGAGCTGCTGGACTGGGTCGGCCGTCACAAGGAGTGACCCACCCCGGGGCCGCCCCGGGCCGCCGGGAGCCGCCCGGAGCCGGACGTGCGACCCGTCGGGATGGGCCTTTGGTCCCAACTCCCTTGACACTAAACTCATATGACAACCGCATAGGCCAATTTCGGCGCGCCCCGGGCGGTTACCTCCACCGGCCCAGGGGCATCCATTCCGGTATGAGTTGGATGCCCGAAAGCGGCGGCGCCCCGCGCGGCCGACGCCACAACAGCCCTCAGCGTTCCGCCCACCGCCCCGACCGGGCGGACGACCTCGGCTTCGACGGACCGGACGGCCGTCAGCACCCGGAGCGGCGGCACCTCGGCATCCCGCGCATCCTCGGCCGGCGCGCCCGCTGGGTGGGCGCACGACTGCGGCGCGAGACCTGAGGCCTCGCGCCGCATCCCCTCGTGAACTCCGGCCGGCTCGTCTTCACTGGCCCGGTCCACTCACCGACTCGGCGCTCACCGACCCGGTCCACTCACCGACTCGGCGCTCACCGACCGCCCGGTTCACCGACCGCCCGGTTCACCGGCCGCTCAGTTCACGATCGTCGGCGACAGTGCCGTGAACCAGAGCAGGACGAAGGTCGCGACCGACATGATCGGCACCAGCACCTTGGTCTCGACGTTGTTGCCGCTGCGCTTGATCACCACGATCTCGTAGCGCTCCTTGTGCGGCCAGAGCAGCGGCGCGCCCTTCTTGGTCAGGCAGTCACCGAGCAGGTGCGCCAGCGTGCCCAGACCCACCGCGTACGGCAGCCAGCCGGGCGAGTTGGGCATCCAGGTGTTCATGCCGAAGGTGCCGAGTGCGGCCAGGCCGATGACGGTGATCCACGCCTCCGGGCCGTCGCCCGGCGGGCAGAGCCGCAGGGCCCGGATCGCGAGCGCCAGCAGGAAGAAGGTCAGCCCTAGGGTGAAGTTGCGGCCCAGGAACGTGACGCCCGCCCAGGTGCCGCCGCCCATCAGCGCGACGAACAGCAGCGAGTGGGTGGCGTGCCGGTGGCCGCCGGAGGCCCAGGCCACGAAGCGGCAGAGCGCCTTGGAGACCGGCCCGAGGAAGTTGGCGATCGAGCCGTCGTGGTGGTCGAGGTCCGGCAGCAGGGCCGCGCCCGCGCACAGCACCGTGCCCATCAGTATGTCCGCCGGCTGCAGGGTGGTGTGCAGCAGCAGCGGGGGCAGAAAGGGAGCCGAGGCCGCGTACAGCATCGCCCCGCTCACCGCGTGCGAGTGACCCATCATCGGACTGCCACGACCTCCCGTCGGGCTCACTCCGGGACGGCGCCCGATTGAGCCGAACGGGTGAGCGCGGCCGAGGCTACCAGGGCGGCCTGACGGTTCGACGGATCTCGTGCGCCCCGGCCCGGCGCGGCCCGACGACCAGCCTCCCGCGCGTCCCCCGCCGCACCTTCCGCCAGGCCCCCGCCGCACCCTCTGCCAGCCCCCGCCGCACCCAGGTCCGACGTCAGAGCGCGCAGCCCTGGGTGTCCACCCGGCCGGTAGCCGCCCCACCCCGCTCCACGTCCTCGCGCACCTCGGCCGCGGTCAGCACGTAGCCGGTGTCCGCGCTGTCCAGGGACTTGGCGAAGACCACGCCGTACACCTCGCCCTCCGGGGTGAGCAGCGGGCCGCCGCTGTTGCCCTGGCGGACCAGCGAACGCACCGAGTAGACGTCCCGGACCACCTGGCCGCGGTGGTAGATGTCCGGACCGTTGGCCTGGATCCGGCCGCGGATGCGGGCCGGCTGGACGTTGAAGGCGCCGTTCTCCGGGAAGCCGGCCACGATCGCGCTGTCGTTGGTCCTCGCCTCGCCCGCGAAGGAGAGCGCGGGCGCGTTCAGCTTGGGCACGTCCAGGACGGCGATGTCGCGCTGCCAGTCGTAGCGGACCACCGTCGCGTCGTACAGCTGGCCGACGCCGCCGATCTGCACGGTGGGCTCGCTGACCCCGCCGACGACGTGGGCGTTGGTCATCACCCGGTGCGGGGCGAAGACGAAGCCGCTGCCCTCCAGGGTCTTCCCGCAGGAGGTCGCCGTGCCGACCACCTTGACCAGGCTCTGGCGGGCCCGCGCCACCGCCGGGCTGGCCGCCAGTGCCGGGTCGGGGCTGTCGACCTGGGTGATCGGCTCGTGCTCGAAGGGGTTGAAGACCTGCGGGAAGCCGTTGCGGGCGAGCACCTTGGAGAAGTCCGAGAACCAGTTCGGCGCGTCGCTGGGCAACGCGTTCTGCACCCCGCCGAGGACCGACGAGGAGCGGACCTGCCGGGAGACCGTCGGGAGCGAGGCCCCGGCCAGTGCCGAACCGATCAGCCAGGCCACCAGCAGCATCGAGACGACGTTCACCACGGCGCCGCCGGTCGCGTCCAGCACCCGGGCCGGACGGCGCCCGATGTGCCCGCGCAGCTTCCAGCCGAAGTGCGCGGTGATCGCCTGGCCGATCGCGGCCAGGACGATCACCACCACGACGGCGATCACCGAGGCCGTGGTGCCGGGGCCGATGTGGTCGAGCAGCAGCAGCGGCAGCAGCTCGACGGCCAGCAGGCCGCCGCCGAGGAAGCCGACCAGCGAGAGCACTCCGACCACGAAGCCCTGCCGGTAGCCCGACACGGCGAATGCCACGGCCGCGGCGATCAGCAGCACATCCAGGACGTTCACTCGGACACCCTCCCACGCGCCGCGGGCCGGACGCGCCGACGATCGGTCACGAAGTGCCGGCGTCCGCGCCCGGTAGGGCCCGGGAGTGTTCGAGGTCGCCCTGGACCAGGGCCAGCGCGTCCTCCGGGAGGTCGACGATCCGGGTCTGGTCCCAGGGCAGTTCCAGTCCGCTGTGGTGCAGCACCCGGTCGATCACCCCGGCGGTGAAACCCCAGACCAGCCGCCCGGCGACCCAGAAGGCCGGTCCGAGGAGCCCGGACGGCTGGCGCAGCCGCACCCGGTTCTCCGGGTCGGCCAGCTCCGCGATGGGGACCCGGAACACCGCGCCGGTCTCGCCCTCGTCCACCGGGTGCACCGGCGACTCCTCGCGCCACCAGCCGAGGACCGGGGTCACCACGAAGCGGCTCACCGGGATGTACAGCCGGGGCAGCTCCGCGAAGACCTGCACCCCGGCCGGGTCCAGACCGGTCTCCTCCTCGGCCTCGCGCAGCGCCGCCGCGATCGGGCCCGGGCCCTTCGGGTCGCCGTCCTCCGGGTCCAGCGCACCGCCCGGGAAGGACGGCTGACCGGCGTGCGAGCGCAGCGAGCGGGCCCGCTCGATCAGCAGCAGGTCCGGCCCGTCCGGCCCCTCGCCGAACAGCATCAGCACGGCGGCCGGACGACCGCCCTCGGCCGGTGGCAGGAAACGGCTCAGCTGTTCCGGCAGCACCCGCTCGGCCGCCACCCGGACCGGTTCCAGCCAGCCCGGCAGGCCGTCCAGCTCGATGCCCCGGGCCACGCTCGACTCGCTCATGCGCCCACCGCCAGGTCCGCGACCCGCCCCTGGTGGGCTTCGGCGTCCGCGCGGGCGGCGGCCTCGCCGGGGAAGTCGGCGGGCGGCCGCAGCCGCTGTCCGGGCTGACCGCCCATCTCGTACTTCAACAGCTTGCGTGCCTTCTCCGGATCGGTCTCCCCCTCGCCGTACGAGGGGCAGAGCGGCGCGATCGGGCAGGCGCCGCAGGCGGGCTTGCGGGAGTGGCAGATCCGGCGGCCGTGGAAGACCACCCGGTGCGAGAGCATCGTCCACTCCGACTTCGGGAAGATCTCGGTGACGACCGCCTCGACCTTCACCGGGTCCTCCTCGGTGGTCCAGCCGAACCGCCGGGCCAGCCGCCCGAAGTGGGTGTCCACCGTGATGCCGGGGACTCCGAAGGCGTTGCCGAGGACGACGTTGGCGGTCTTTCGGCCGACGCCGGGCAGGGTCACCAGGTCGTCGAGCCTGCCGGGGACCTCACCGTCGAACTCGTCGCGCAGCGCTATCGAGAGGCCGATCAGCGACTTCGCCTTGTTCCGGAAGAAGCCGGTCGGCCGGATGACCTCCTCCAGCTCCTCCGGGTTCGCCGCCGCCATGTCCTCCGGCGTCGGGTACTTCGCGAACAGCGCCGGGGTGGTCTGGTTCACCCGCAGGTCGGTGGTCTGCGCCGACAGCACGGTGGCCACCAGCAGTTGGAAGGGGTTCTCGAAGTCCAGCTCCGGATGCGCGTACGGGTACAGCTCCGCCAGCTCGCGGTTGATCCGCCTGGCCCGCCGCACCATCGCCAGGTGCGATTCCGGCTTCCTCGGCTTCACCGCCGCCTTCTTCGCCACCGGCTGCTCCGCCGCGGCCTTCCGGACCTTGCTCTGTGCCATGCACGAAGGCTACGCCGACCGGCGGACCACTCGGGGCCGATCAAGCACGGAAACCGGCGCGGGCAGGGCCTGTTGTCTAATGAGGTCCGCCCGTGACCATCACCGGACAGGGGGAGAGTGCGGATGATCAGGGTCCTGCTGGCCGAGGACATGAGCATGGTGCGCGGCGCGCTGATGGCCCTGCTCGCGTACGAGGAGGACCTGGAGGTCGTCGCCGACGTCGAACGCGGTGACCTGGTGGTGCCGACCGCCCTGGAGGTCCGTCCGGACGTCGCGGTGATCGACATCGACCTGCCCGGGCTGGACGGGCTGCGGGCGACGGCCGACCTGTACGCGAAACTCCCCGGGTGCCGGACGCTGGTCCTCACCGGACTGGTGCGACCGGCCCACCTGCGCGCCGCCTTCTCGGCCCGTGCGCTCGGCTTCCTCGGCAAGGACGCCCCGGCCCGGGAACTGGCCGCCGCGATCCGGAAGGTGGCCGCCGGCGAGCGCGTCGTCGACCCGGAGCTGGCGCTGGCCGCGCTGGACACCCGGGAGAACCCGCTGACGCCCCGGGAGTCGGAGGTCCTGCGGCTCGCGGCCGAGGGGGACTCCGTCAGTGAGATCGCCGGTCGGCTGTTCGTCTCGACGGGCACCGCGCGCAACCACTTGGCCGCCGCGGTGGCCAAGACCGGCGGCCGCGGCCGGGTCGACGCGATCCGGATCGCTAGGGAGATGGGCTGGCTGCCGACACCCTGAGGCCCGCGCGACGCCCGGAGCGGACCGTGCGTTTCGCATGGATCCGGCCGTGGACGGTCCATGGCGAGGCCTGTCCCGGCCTTCCTTCGCTGACGAAGTGAATTCCGGCCGGTGCGCCCGGAGCTAGGCTCGCGATGTCGTCGAGGGCACACCACCGGGGGGTTGAGCCGCGTGTTGAAGCTGGCCTGGCGAACGGTGCGAGGACGGAAGGCGGGCTTCGCCGGCGCCTTCACCGCGCTCGTCTGCGCCCTGGTCCTGACCGTCGCCTGCGGGGTGCTGCTGGAGTCCGCCCTGCGTACGGGCACCCCCACCGAGCGCTACGCCGCGGCCCCGGTGGTGATCGGCAGCGGCAGCGTCCGCGTCCCGGACGCCGGAGCGCTGGCCGCCGAACTCGCCGGGCTGCCCGGCACTGAGGCCGCCGTCCCGGAGGTCTCCTTCCCGGCGGCCGTGGTCACCGCCGCCGGAGAGGTCCTGTCCGGGCCTCGGGGCGGCCCCTCGCTCGGGCACTCCTGGACGAGTGCCCCGCTCACCCCGTTCCGGCTGGTGTCCGGCCGCGCCCCGGCCGGGCCCGACGAAGTGGTCCTCGACGTCGCGACGGCCGCCCGCGCCGGAGCCACCGCCGGCGCCACCGTACGGCTGGCCACCACCGAACCGCCGCGCGACTACACCGTCTCCGGACTGGCCGAGCCGGCACGGGAGTTGGCCCGGCAGAGCGCGCTCTTCTTCGCCCCCGAGCAGGCCGCCGGGCTCGCCGGGTCGACGACCGGCGCGGACGCGATCGGCATCACCGCCAAGGAGGGGGCCGACCCCCGGACGCTGGCCGAGCGGGCCCGGCAGGCGCTGGCCGCGGTCCCGCGGCAGGACGGCGCCGGGTACCGGTCCGTCCCCCTGGTGCACACCGGCGACGAGCGGGGAGAGCTGGAGTTCTCCGGTGTCCCCGGGCCCGGGGACGGCCTCTCCTCGCTGGCCGGGACGATGGGCGTGCTGTCGCTGCTCGTCGCGTTCTTCGTGGTGGCGGGAGCGCTCGCCCTCTCCGTCCGGCAGCGGCTGCGCGAGCTGGCGCTGCTGCGGGCGGTCGGTGCCACCACCGGGCAGGTGCGGCGGATGATCGCGCTGGAGACGCTGGTGCTGACCGTCGCGGCCGCCGTCGTGGGCCTCCCCGCCGGGATCGGCTTCGCCGCCCTGCTGCGGGGCGAACTGGTCGGCCGCGGGGTGGTCGACCCGAACGTGCCGCTGCGCGTCGGGCCGACCGCCCCGCTGGTCGTCCTCGGCGGCGTCCTCGTCACCGCACAGCTCGCCGTCTGGGCCGCCGCGCGCCGGGCCTCCCGGATCGAGCCCACCCGGGCGCTGCGCGACTCCTCGGCGCCGCCGCCCGGCATCGGCCGACTCCGCACCGGGCTCGGGCTGGTGACGCTCGCCGGGTGCGGCGCGGTGCTGGCCGGATCGACGGACGGCCGGCGCGGGGCGGGGACGGCCGAGAGCATGGTGCTGGTGCTGCTGCTCGGGGTGGCCCTGCTCGGGCCGCTGATCGGCCGGGTCGCCGCCGTGGTGATCGGCGGGCCGGTGGGCCGGCTCTTCCCGGTCTCCGGGTTCCTCGCCGCCGCCGCGCTGCGGGCCCAGCCCCGCCGCTTCGCCGCCGCCGTCACCCCGCTGGTGCTGGCGGTGGCCTTCACCGGCACGGTCCTGTTCGTCCCGGTCGTCAAGGCGCGGGCCGCTGTCGCCGAGGATGGCCGGCGGCTGCTGGCCGACCACGTGGTCCAGGCCGGCGGAATCGGACTGCCGACGGAATTCGCCGACACCGTAAGGAAGTTGCCCGGCGTCTCGGCGGCCACCGGCCTGGTCTCCACGACCGTCCTGGTATCCACCGGCGACGCCCAGGACGGGGTGAGCGCCCTGATCGTCGACCCGCGGGGACTGGCGGAGCTGGTCGACCCCGGTGTGACGGCCGGTTCGCTGGACGGGCTGCGCGGCACGGGCATCGCCCTGGGCGGGCGAACGGCCGCCGCGCTCGGGACCGGTGTCGGCGCCACCGTCCGGATCGGCTGGGAGGACGGCACCGTCGGCACCGCGACGGTGGCCGCCGTGTACGACCGCGACGCGCGGTTCGCGGACGCGCTGCTGCCCGCGGCCTTCGCCGCCGGCCACACGCCGGACCCGCTCGCGCCGACCGTCCTGGTCCGCTCCGCACCCGGCGCCGACCCCCGGCAGGTGGGCAGGGAACTCCACCGCCTCGCCTCGGCCTACCCGATGGCCCGGACCAGCGACCGGGCCGGCTACGACACGGCGCGCCGGCACCGGCAGGAGGCGGCCACCGAGGTCGGCCGGCTGCTGCTCGGCGTGATCAGCCTGTTCACCGCGATCGCCGTGGTCAACACGCTGGTGATGGCCACCGGCGAGCGGCTGCGCGAGTTCGCGCTGCTGCGGCTGGTGGGGACCACGCGCCGCCAGGTGCTGCGGATGACGGCCTGGGAGGGCGGGATCACGGTCGCGGTGGCGCTCGCCCTCGGCACGGCCGTCACCGCCGCCGTCCTGGTCCCGGTCAGCATCGCGCTCACCGGCACGGCCTGGCCCGAGCCGCCCGGGAGCTGGGTGGCGGCGGTGCTGGGCGGGGCGGCGCTGCTGGGGGTCGGCACCGTCCTGCTGACCGCCCGGCTGGCGCTGCGGCGGAGCCCGGTCGAGGCGATGGGGGTGCCCGAGTAGCCGGACCCCGGCTCCTCGGCCGACCCCGACTCCCAGCCCCCGCCCTCCGACCCCGACCCCTCGGCCAGGTCAGGCGGCGCGAGCGGCCTCCTGGGCGGCCCCGGGCCCGACGACGGCGCACAGGTGGAACCAGCCGGCCTCGTCCCGCTCGGCGGTCAGCCGGCCGCCGACGGCCCGCAGTCGCCCGGTGAGGTTCCCGATGCCGCGCCCGCCGTCCGGCTCGCGCGAAGTAGCCTCCGGAGCACCGTCGTTGGAGACCACCAGCCGCACCGCGCCGAGGCCGTCCCGGCTCACCCGGACTTCGCAGCGCCGGGCCGCGCTGTGCCGCAGCAGGTTGGCGACCGCCTCGCGCAGCACGGTGGCCAGCACCGCGTCGAGCTCGGGCGGCAGCGCCCCGCAGTCCAGTTCGGCCTCGACGCCGATCCCGGCCGCCCGCAGCGCCGAGACCGCCGAACGGGCCTCCCGCGCCAGGGACATCCGGAGGTCGCCGCTGGAGGCGCGGCGGGCGTCCGTCATCGCCTGCCGCACCAGCGCGTGCACCTCGGCCATCTCGGCCCGCGCGAGCTCCGGATCCTCCCCGGCCAGCCGCTCGGCGAGCTGGCACTTCAGCGCCGCCACCGAGAGGCTGTAGCCGAGCAGGTCGTGCAGGTCGCGCGCGAAGCGCAGCCGTTCCCGGTCCACCGCGAGTTCGGCCAGCTCGGTCCGGGCCGCCCTCAACTCGGCGATCAGATCGGCGAGTCGGGCCACCCCGTAGACCACGGCGGCGCCCACGGCGGTGGACACCGACGCGTTGAGGCACTGGCCCGGGGTCCCTCCCAGGGCCGCGCAGAGCGGGTACTGGACGGCCACCAGCACGGCGGACAGCAGCCAGGAGCGCGGCCGCGCGACGGTCAGCAGCACCGATCCGGCGAACGAGCCGGGGAGGCCCACCCAGGCCCCGCCGAAGAGTGGGAACGGAAGGTAGGTGAGCACCCCGTGGGCCACCAGGCTCCACGGCCACCACCGCCGCGCCAGGCGCCACGGGCCGGCATGCCCGATCTGGAAGCCGAGCAGGGCCACCAGCACGGCCACGGCGGGCAGTTGGTAGGCCAGGCCGTCGTGGTTGCGTACCGTCGCCACCACCGAGGCGGCGAAGAAGGCGGCGGCGACCGTCACCACGATGCCCCTGGTGAGCCGGGCGAGGGGGTCCTCGGGACCGGACGAACGCTTCGAGCGGGAGCGATCGCCGCCGGTCCGGTCCGCGCTGTGGCCCAAGGGGAGCTCCCGGTAGACGAATCGGCCCGCGGCGCACGGAGCGCGAGCCGCCCCCGTACACCCGTGCGATGAGCATAGTTTCCCTTCGCGGACGCCCTGTTGACGCTCCGCCCGCACCTCCGCCCCGGGCATCCGGGCATCCGGGCATCCAGGCATCCGCGGTCCGGGCATCAGCGGTCCGGGCATCAGCGGTCCGGGAAAGACGTTCCGGCCGGAGCGATGAGTTCCGCGGCGAACCCCGGTCTACCCCTGTGACCGGCTCGCACGACAAAAGGAACACCCATGAACACCGTGGTCTCCGCCGACGGCACCGTCCTCGCCTGCTCCGTGACCGGCTCCGGCCCGGCGGTCGTCCTGGTCGACGGCGCACTGTGCCACCGCGGCATGGGGCCGGGCGCCGCGATCGCCGAGCAGCTGGCGGCGCACCACACCGTGTGGACCTACGACCGGCGCGGGCGCGGCGGCAGCGGGGACACCGCGCCGTTCGCGGTGGAGCGCGAGATCGAGGACCTGGCCGCGGTCATCGCGGCCGCGGGCGGCTCGGCCCACGTCCTCGCCGTCTCCTCGGGCGGCGCGCTCGCCCTGCGGGCCGCCGCCACGAACGTCGGAATCTCCCGGCTCGCCGTCTACGAGGTGCCGTTCAGCACCGGGGAGGCGCGGCGCGAGCGCTTCGACGCGTACGTCGCCGAGCTGACGGCGGCGCTGGCCGAAGGGCGGCACGGGGACGCGGTCGCCGCCCTCATGGTGTTCGCCGGGGCGCCGGCCGAGATGGTGGCCGGGATGCGCGGCGCGCCGATGTGGCCGGCGTTCGAGGCGGTCGCGCCGACCCTGGCGTACGACGCGGCGGCGCTCGGCGACCGTTCCGGCGCGGCCGTCCCGGTCGATCTGCTGGCCACGGTCGCGGTGCCGACCCTGGTCCTGGACGGCGGCGCCAGCCCGGAGACCCTGCGGGCCCCGGCCCGCGCGGTGGCGGCGGCCGTGCCGGGCGCCGAGTACCGGACGCTGGACGGCCAGACCCACGAGGTGGCGGCCGAGGTGCTGGCCCCGGAGCTGCTGAAGTTCTACGTCTGACGGGCGTCCACGGGCACCGCCACACCGTCCCGCGCGCCCGTACCGCGGCGGGCGGTTCCCCGTTCGATCGGAACGCACAGGGGTTCGACCGGTAGGCGGTCACGGCCTCCCGCCACCGGCCCCGCCCGGTGCCCCGCCGGTACGAATGGCCCCGCACGGCACACCTCGACACACCCCCTCCTCATATGATCGGAGCGACATGCGCCATGCTTGGTGACGCAGAACACTGATCGGAACTTGCGCCGGACGGCCCACCCGCCGAACGGCCGAGAAGGAGGAAGCACGTGGACGACGTTCTGCGGCGCGCCGCACTCTTCGCGGCACTCGACGACGAACAGGCCGGCGAGCTGCGCGCTTCCATGACCGAGGTCACCCTCGCCCGGGGGGAGTCGCTGTTCCACGAGGGCGACCCGGGCGACCGGCTGTACGTCGTCGCGGAGGGCAAGGTCAAGCTGCACCGCGCCTCGCCGGACGGCCGCGAGAACATGCTGGCCGTGCTCGGCCCCAGCGAGATGATCGGCGAACTGTCGCTCTTCGACCCGGGCCCGCGCACCGCGACCGCCAGCGCGCTGACCGAGGTCAAGCTGCTCGGCCTCGGCCACGGCGACCTCCAGCCCTGGCTGCACGCCCGCCCGGAGGTCTCCATCGCACTGCTGCGGGCCATCGCCCGCCGCCTGCGCCGGACCAACGACGTGATGTCCGACCTGGTCTTCTCCGACGTGCCCGGTCGCGTCGCCAAGGCCCTGCTGGACCTCTCCCGCCGCTTCGGCGTGCAGTCCGAGGAGGGCATCCACGTCGCCCACGACCTCACCCAGGAGGAGCTGGCCCAGCTGGTCGGCGCCTCCCGCGAGACGGTCAACAAGGCGCTCGCCGACTTCGCCGGCCGCGGCTGGCTGAAGCTGGAGGCACGCGCGGTGGTCCTGCTGGACGTCGAGCGGCTGTCGCGCCGCTCGCGCTGACGTCCGCGAACGCCGAAGGGCCCGTCC